>NZ_JBBCWZ010000032.1:0-32418 GCF_037145695.1 Acinetobacter sp. USHLN143 | reverse complement strand
TTTGTTTCCCATCTACTTTGATGCCATTTTTCTTTATACTGTCACTGAGGCAGGTTGGACATTTGATTTCTAGAGTTATTCGCATTTCTCTATTTTATCAAAATTCAACCTGCTTTGTTTCAGCATACTTTTTGAAACACCACCAAATCATTTATTTTTAACAACTTGAATCCTGTTTTTCTAAAGATTTTTCCAATTTTGAAAATAACTTAAAATTAAATTTTGAACGATAAAAAAAGCACTTATTAAGTGCTTTTTTTTACTGTTTATTCTTGCTTAGATAGCAACAATATTTACAGCATTCGGTCCTTTTTGACCTTGAGCTACACTGAATTCAACCAGCTGGCCTTCAAGCAAGGTTTTAAAACCTGAACTCGCAATTTCGCTGAAATGAGCAAAAACATCTGGACCTGATTCTTGTTGAATAAAACCAAAACCTTTAGTTTCGTTGAACCACTTTACAGTACCTTTAACAACATTTGAGTTTGACATAATATATCCTAATAATTTTTAATAATTTTTAATAATTTTTTAGTCATTTTATAGACTGATTATAACTTTGAAATAATAAAGAATGAGACTTAAAATCTGAAAAAAAACGAAGGATTATGACTAAAACTACGATACTTAAAGAAGATTTACCGAAACAAGACTTTTTTCTAGTTAAGTTAACTATACACGAAAAATTTAATTAATCAAGTTTTCTTATATATATATTTATTTTATTTATTAAAAATGAAACTTTAAAAATTTATAGTGATTTCAATAAGATTAAGCTTTAATTGTCATGATAATAAAATAAGAGTAATCTGCTGTACTGGTAAATTTGATAAGTAATGAATGCGATTATATAGCTCTGTAATAACAATATTGGCCTTTTTAATTTCGGGAATGATGCTTTTTTCTCACTTACAAAATATCTATCACCCTCCAAATTTGGACTCATACTTTCTATTTAGATAATGAAATATAAAAACAGAAACCGCTTTTTAGGCGGTTTCTGTTTTTAAGCTATACCTATCAACTAATAAATAGCATCTTCTAATCTAGAGTATCTTATCTACATAATAAAAAAGGACGCCGCAGCGTCCTTTTTTATTTTCATTCGATCAATCAAACAGACGATCAAAGAATGATTTTTTCTTTGGTGATGATTTGCTGTCTTCACCATCCATGGTTTCTTGCAGTTCTTTCAACAATTCACGTTGACGTGCAGTTAAATTCACTGGAGTTTCCACCACAATACGGCAAAGCAAGTCACCTTGCATGCTGGTACGTACCGGTTTAACACCCTTACCACGTAAGCGGAACAGTTTACCTGTTTGCGTACCTTCCGGAATTTTCAGGCTAACACGGCCATCCAGCGTGGGAATCTGAACTTCCTTACCTAGGGCTGCATCAGCAATTGATACCGGCACATCCATATACAGGTCAGCGCCATCACGCTGGAAGATTTCATGCTCGCGCACCACCACTTCTACGTACAAGTCACCTGACTGACCGTCACGGATCGCTTCACCCTTACCAGTCAAGCGTACGCGGTCGCCATTGTCCACACCCGCAGGAATAGTGACTTCCAATGTTTGCTGACGATCCGACACACCCGAACCATGACATTTATTACATGGATTCTTGATGATCTTGCCCTGACCGCGACAGGTACTACAAGTTTGCTGTACCGAGAAGAAACCTTGCTGCATACGCACTTGACCAGCACCATGACAGGTACGGCAGGTTTCTACATCGTTTGGATTTTGTGAACCCTTACCATCACAGGCGTCACACGGTGCCGGTGCAGTAAAAGTAATGGTTTTCTTGACGCCTTTGACCGCTTCTTCCAGGGTCAGTTCCATGACATAGCGTAAGTCGGAACCACGGCGTGCACGTTGCTGGCCACGACCACCGCCGCCACCAAAAGCACCACCGAAAATATCACCGAACTGGCTGAAAATGTCTTCTGCGCTGAAACCACCGCCGAAGCCGCCACCGCCGCCCATACCACCTTCAAAGGCCTGATGGCCCATACGGTCGTACATGCTGCGCTTTTCACCATCAGAGAGCACTTCATAGGCTTCTGCTGCTTCTTTGAATTTCTCTTCAGCTTCAGCATTGTCCGGGTTACGGTCTGGATGATATTTCATCGCCAACTTACGGTAGGCTTTTTTGATTTCATCATCACTAGCGGTTTTAGCGACGCCCAAAACCTCATAATAATCACGTTTAGCCATGTCTGGCGATGCTCCTCACGGAATTTTGTTTAATATTCAACTGAGGTCTGAAATTGGGGTCAAACTGAGTTTTACAAGGGGAAATATGAAAAAAATTATACGCTTTAGAACACAGCTTTGTTTTGAGAGAATTTATAGATGCCTTTAAACCAGGCATTGATCAGGAAAATAAAGGCAATAAAGCTGAAAATCACCCCGGTCACCACACAGGCTTTGACCCATAACTGGCTGTCCCAGGCAAAGAAAAACAGGGGAATAAACCACAGTGCAGCAAAGATCGCCAAAATGGTATAAATCACGATATTACGCATGATCCATAGTGCCTGTGCTTGTAACCAGACTTCAGCATAATCAACCTGGGTAACTTTACGGGCCAACCAGTAAGCAAAAAGTCCACTAAATAGCGTAAATAAGGCCAAAAACATGAAGACATAAGCCATCGCTACGGAACGTCGCATCTTGGTTAATGTAGTTTGAGTCATGTTTGGTTTAACCTCATTACCGGATTGGCAGTTCGGCCAATGCAGTAGTTACTTATTTTTTTAAATTATAAAAATCTCAGCTGCTACTATATTGAAAATTTCAATATTTCGCACCTGAAATTATGACAATTTTAAACAGAATTTAAACTTTTTTTCACTTTAAACCATTGTGCATATAAGGCAGGCAGGAAAAACAGGGTCAGAAGTGTCGCCACAATTAAACCGCCCATAATGGCCACTGCCATCGGCCCGAAGAAAATACTGCGAGACAAGGGAATCATGGCCAGAACTGCAGCCAGTGCGGTCAATACGATCGGACGACAACGGCGTACTGTGGCATTGATGATGGCATCCCACTGCGACTCTCCTGCCTGAATATCCTGCTCAATCTGGTCAATCAAAATCAGTGAATTGCGCATGATCATTCCGGATAATGCAATCGTTCCGAGCATCGCAACAAAACCGAAAGGTTTATTGAAAATTAACAGGAATAACACCACTCCGATAATCCCCAAAGGCGCGGTCAGGAACACTATAAAGGCCCGTGAGATGCTCTTAAGCTGAATCATCAGCAAGGTCATGACGACTGCGAGGAATAAAGGCATGCCGGCATTAACCGAGTTCTGCCCGCGAGCAGATTCTTCAACCGTCCCGCCCACTTGCAGCAGATAACCATTTGGCAGCTCTGTCCGGATTTGTTCCAGTGGCTCTTTGAGTTCATTGACCACAGTAGCGGGCTGCAACTTGCTACGAATATCGGCACGCACAGTAATGGTCGGTAAACGATTCCGATGCCAGATCAGGCCTTCTTCAAAGCTGTATTCAATTTTGGCAAGCTGCGCCAAAGGTACCGATGTACCGGTCGCAGTCGGAACAGCCAGACTGGCTAAAGATGCTACCTCCACCCGTTCAGCCTGAGCACCACGTAAACGGATTTCAATCAGTTCACGTTTTTCCCGATACTGATCAATACCGGCCCCCAAAATCGAGCTATTGAGTACATTGGCCAGTTCACTGCTGCTCACCCCAAGCTGACGGGCACGATCCTGATCAATCTGTAATTTGATGACTTTACTCGGCTCGCCCCAGTCCAGATGCACATTGGTGGTATTTGGATTTTCTCCCACGGTGGCTGCAACTTTCTGCGCCCATTCACGGACTAATCCTAGATCTTCACCCGACACCCGGAATTGTAGTGGATAACCCACAGGTGGGCCATTTTCCAGCAAGGACACCCTGGTACGCACTTCTGGCAATAACTTTCGAATCTGGTCACTTAAGGATTTACGGATTTCATTTCGATCCTCTAAAGAGGATGCCAGCACCACAAACTGGGCAAAACTGGTTTGCGGCAACTGCTGATCGAGCGGTAAATAGAAACGTGGAGAACCCATCCCGACATAAGCCACATAGTTATCAATGCCCTCTTGTTTCGATAAAAAGGCTTCTACTTTTTTTACTGCAGCTTCAGTGGCCTTCAGTGAAGCACCTTCTTCAAGTTTGAGATCCACCAGAATTTCAGCCCGGTTCGAGGGCGGGAAAAACTGCTGCGGCACCAGCTTAAACATTAAAATAGACAGGATAAAAATTCCGACCGTGGCAGCAATGACAGTTTTACGATAGGTCACACAGGCATCGACCCAACGGCGAAAGCCCTGATAAAACCGGGTTTGATAAGGGTCATAATGTTCTCCGGCATGATGCACAATCGGCTGAGGTTCTGGCTGTTTGCGCAGACGTGCCCAGAGACGCTGGTACCACGGCGCTTTTTGAATTAAATCTTTGTTGAAATCCGGTAGAAGTTTATCGCCTAAATATGGCACAAACAGTACCGCGGCCAGCCAAGATACCAGCAATGCAATGGTCACTACCTGGAAAATCGAACGGGTATATTCCCCGGTACTCGAAGCTGCAGTGGCGATCGGCAGAAAACCGGCAGCGGTAATCAGGGTCCCGGTCAGCATAGGAAAAGCCGTGGTGCGCCAGGCATGCCCGGCCGCCTGTAAACGGCTATAACCCTGCTCCATTTTAATCGCCATCATTTCAATCGCGATAATGGCATCATCGACTAGCAGACCGAGGGCCAGAATCAGCGCCCCCAAGGAAATTTTATGCAGTCCGACATCAAACAGCTGCATACCGGCAAAGGTCATGGCCAGCACCAGCGGAATCGAGAAAGCCACCACCAGACCGGTCCGGAAACCGAGCGAGAAAAAACTGACCAGCAATACGATAATCACCGCTTCTGCCAGCACTTTCATAAATTCGTTAATACTGCGTTTAACTGCCACCGGCTGATCGGAGACTTTTTGCAGTTCCATGCCGAGGGGCAGGGCTTTTTGCAGGCGGGCGAATTCCTGTTCCAGATTTTTACCCAAAGCAATGATGTCCCCGCCCTTGCGCATCGATACAGCAATACCAATGCCGTTTTCGCCCATAAAGCGCATCCGGGGCTGTGCCGGATCACTAAAGCCACGATAGACTTCTGCTACATCTCCCAGCTGAATAGTTTTGCCATTGACCAGCAGCGGCATCTGTCTTAACTCTTCAACACTGTTTAATGCACCACTGACCCGCACCTGAATCCGGTCTGAACTGGTTTCAAAAAAACCGGACTGGGTTGTGGCATTTTGGTGCTGCAGGGCTTGCTGAATCGCCATGACTGGAACGCCCAGCTGAATGGCCTTGGTATTGGAAATCTCAATCCAGATTTTCTGGTCTTGCAGGCCAATCAGCTCAACTTTGGCAACATCTTTGACCCGTTGCAATTGCAGCTGTAAGCGGTCGGCGTATTCCTTGAGGGTCGCATAGTCAAAATCTTTACCCTTGAGCACATAAATATTGCCAAAGGTATCGCCGAATTCATCATTAAAGAACGGACCTTGTACCCCTTGTGGCAATTCATGCCGGATATCGCCCACCTTCTTGCGCACGTTATACCAGACATCAGCGACATCTTTCGAAGCCAGGGAATCCTTGGCAACAAAAGTCACCATAGATTCACCCGGACGCGAATAGGCCATGATGCGGTCATACTGACCCGTGGTCATCAGTTCCTTTTCAATCCGGTCAGTGACTTGTAGAGATACTTCTTTGGCACTGGCACCCGGCCAATAGGTCTGGATCACCATGACTTTAAAGGTAAAAGGAGGATCTTCACTTTGTGACAATTTGGAATAAGAGACGATGCCGATCAGACCGAGCAGGATCATGAAATACAGCACCAGACCTTTATTTTTTAAAGCCCATTCCGACAGGTTAAAGTTCATGCTTAACTCCCTGCCTGAATGGTCACACGACGGTTTTCACGATCAATCGGATTGATTTTTTGCTGGTTACGCAGCAGATGTACGCCGCCAATCACCACATAGTCTTCCGGCTTGAGGCCACTGAGTACAGGAACATTGTCCCGGCCATAGGCACCGAGCTGGACCGGGACTTTACGTAAGGTATGATCCGGCTGGACCACCATCACATAAGCCTGCTGATCCGTTGCCGAGACACTCGATAGCGGCACACTGAGCATATTATCGCGACTGTGCTGAAAAAACACCCGGGCACTTTGCCCCAGCTGGATCTGGCCATTGCCTTCACGTAAGGAAACTTTAACCCGAAAGGTACGCGACTGGTCTGCTGCCGGTGCAATCTCGCGAACAAAGGCAGCAAATTTTTCTTCAGGTCTGGACCATAAAGTGACCGTAGCTGCCTGTCCGACCTTAATCTCTGAAATGGCCTGTTCCGGCACTCCAATCACCACTTCACGTTCACCGGAAATCGCCAGCTCATAGGCCGCCTGCCCCGCGGCCACCACCTGACCTGTTTCGATATTACGTGCAGTGATCACGCCATTTTTAGTGGCAAGTAGCTGGTTATAAGCGGTCTGGTTTTTGGCCGTATCATAATTGGCTTGTGCCTGTTTCAGGCTTGACTGTGCGGCTTTGTATTGATTATCGATGGCATCATATTGCGAGCGACTCACAGCATTGACAGGTAATAGCTGCTTGAAGCGCTGTAGTTCATCTTGAGCAATTTTGCTGGCAGACTGTGCATTTTCCAGCTGGGCACGTGCTGCATCCAGCTGTAGCTGTGCATCTTTTACATCCAGTGTCGCTAGTACCTGCCCGACTTTGACCTGATCCCCGACATCGACGAAACGCTGGGTTACCTGTCCCGCCACCCGAAAGGCCAGCTCGGTTTGCTGACGCGCCTGCACATCTCCGGCATAGCTTTTCAGTTCATGCTGTGAAGCGGTCGGTCTACTCACCATGACGAAGGGAACTTCCTGTTCTGCTGCGGCAGTATCTTTGTTGCACCCGCTTAAGGTCACACTGCAAAGCATCATCATGCCAGCCAATACGCTGTAAATCCTGCTCATCTTATTCGCTCTTATCTGATCATCTTTTTTAGGGCAAACTATGCTGATATATTGAATTGCTTATCTTTTAGCCAATATGCCAACCGGTATACTAATTACAACTGAATCATCAAAGCAATGACCGTGTTAACTGTTTTGAGAAGAAATTGTGCAAATACCTGTAGGACGACCCAAAGATCTGAAAAAGCGCCAACGGATTCTCAGTGTGGCCAAAGCCTTATTTTTAGAACATGGCTATCATACTTCTAGCATGAACCAGATTGCGCGTGAGGCCGGCGTCACCAAGCTGACGGTGTATAACCATTTTCAGGACAAGGCGACTCTGTTTACGTGTGCGATCGAAGATACCTGTGAAGCCATTCTGCATGAATACCCGCAGATGCTACGACCTGAAATTGATTTTTATCATGAGTTTTATTAAATGGAGCGTAAAACTCTGTTCTTCAGGTCAGAGATATAAGCGACACGACATGAAATGTCGTTTATTTTTTAAGAATCAATAATTTTAATTCAACATGAGCTAATATAAGCCCATGAAAACACTTAAATTACGAATAAAAGACAAACACTGCAAGGTGCTAGACCAATTAGCATCTGAGGTGAACTTTGTTTGGAATTATGTGAATGATTTAAGTTTCGCACACCTAAAAAGAACAGGTGACTTTTTCTCAGCATTCGATATGGCTAAATACACAAAAGGGACTTCAAAATTGTGTGGTCTGCATAGCCAAACGGTGGATGCAATCAGGGAAGAATATACTGCTAAAAGAAAACAGTTTAGAAAAGCAAAATTAAAATGGCGTGTAAGTAACAAGAAGTCAGCAAGAAGATCGCTTGGTTGGATACCATTCAAAAAATCAGGACTGAAATATGCTGAGGGATGGGTTGAGTATGGAGAAACCAAATTTGGCTTATGGGATAGCTACGGTTTAAGCAAATATGCCGTTAGAACAGGCTCATTTGTTGAGGACAGTCGTGGGCGTTGGTATGTGTGCCTAGTCGTGGATTCACCTAAGTTAGACAAACCAACTGCAACTAAAGCCATTGGCATTGATCTAGGCTTAAAAGATATAGCCACCTGTTCTGATGGTACTGTGATTTCAAATCCAAAGTTCTATCGAAAATATGAACAAAAACTAGGTATTACTCAACGAGCGAAGAATAAAAAGCGTGTTCGTGCATTACACGCCAAGATTGCAAATTGTCGTAAAGATCATTTGCACAAAGCAAGCACCATGCTTGTAAAAGAAAATGCACTGATTATTGTTGGCAACCTGAGTGCTAAAAAACTTGTGAAAACTAAAATGGCTAAATCGGTTTTAGATACAGGATTTTCAGCACTCAAAACAATGCTCAAGTATAAATGCGAGAACGCAAGTGTATTGTTTGAGGAAGTCAACGAAAGTTTCACAACCCAAATCTGCTCGTGCTGTGGTGAGATCACCGCAAGCAGTCCGAAAGGTAGAGCAGATTTGCGAATAAGAGTATGGGAATGTGAAAACTGCTCAAGTGTCCTGGATAGGGATTTGAACAGTGCTAAGAACATACTTGCGCTTGGGCATAAGCGTCTAGCAGTAGGAATCACCCTCCTTTCAGGTGGGTGAGGATGTCAACAGGCCTCGCATAGCAAACTGGAAGCAGTCTGGAATGATTTCTTTGCTCTGGCTCAACAGTACCGTTTTATTAAGGTTGATCTTCCAGAAAAACAGACCGAGCTGATTGTGTCCCTGCTGACCGGAACCCGGCATCAGAAAATCCTGCTGGGCCTCAGCCCGCCTCCATCGCATACCGCACAACAGCAGATCATTGCCCAGGCGATTGAACTGTTTATGCTGAAATATGGTATTACCAACCCATAAGCTCATACCAACGTCACCTACCTGCGCTATTGTGATGCTGCCGACTTGTGAAAAAAGCAGCTAAAAATCTGCAACTTTTGTCTGTAAAGGACTTGGATTGTCCGACAGTCGCGGTATAGTCAAAGCATGCATGTGAGGGAATAAAAAATGATTCAACAGATTGATGCACCACTACGCGAAGACGTACGCTTACTGGGTAATTTGCTTGGGGAAACCTTAAAATTACATGCCGGGCAGGATTTGTTTAATCAGATCGAGCAGATCCGTGCCCTGTCCAAAGGCGCTCGCGATGGACAGGTCGAAGCAGAAAAACAACTGGAACAACTGTTTTTGAGTCTGGAAGATGCAGAAATCCTGCCACTGACCCGTGCTTTTACCCACTTTTTAAACTTTGCCAATATTGCCGAACAATATCATGTGGTACGTCGTCGCCGTCAGAGCGAGTTTGATGACACTGCAGAATCGCCCAATCCTCTGGTGCCTTTATTTGAAAAATTTAAACAGCAGGAAATTTCTGCAGATACGCTGTATCAGCAAATCTGTGAACTGAAAATTGAACTAGTCCTGACTGCGCATCCCACAGAAGTCAGCCGCCGTACCCTGATTCAAAAATATGATGGCATCAATAATGCCCTGTCCAAATTCGACCAGCAGAAACTGACGCCACGTGAACGTCAGGCCGTTCTGGCCGATCTGAAACAGCTGATTAGCTCCGCTTGGCAAACCGATGAAATCCGTCAGCATCGCCCGACTCCGATCGATGAAGCCAAATGGGGTTTTACCACCATTGAACAGACCCTGTGGAATGCGGTCCCGAAATTTATCCGCGAACTAAATGGCATGGTTCAGGCGCAATGCGGCCAGAACCTGCCCTTAGATGTCGCACCAGTACGTTTTGCCTCATGGATGGGTGGTGACCGCGATGGCAACCCGAATGTCACCCACACCGTCACTCAGGAAGTACTGTGGCTGTCGCGCTGGAAAGCAGCCGATCTCTATGTACGCGATATTGAAAACCTGCGCTGGGAACTGTCCATTCAGCAATGCAGTCCGGAAATTTCTGAAGCCTTGGGCCAGCCCCATCCTGAACCTTATCGTGAATATTTACGTGATACCCGTACCCGCCTGAAAGCCACCCGTCACTGGCTGGCAGAAAAATTAAAAGGCAATGATGCCGATGACAGTCTGGTGATTAAAAGTAAAGATGAACTTTTACAACCGCTCCTGACCTGCTACCGTTCACTGATGGACTGCAATCTGGCCGAAATTGCCAATGGCAGCCTGCTGGACTTTATTTACCGGGTCAACAGTTTTGGGATCGAACTGCTAAAACTGGATATCCGCCAGGAATCGGGTCGTCACCGTCAGGCGATTTCTGCGATTACCGAATATTTAGGACTGGGGAATTTTGAAACCTGGACTGAACAGGCACGGCAAAACTTTTTACTGCAAGAGCTGCAAAGCAAACGTCCGTTGCTGCCAAAACATCTGAATGAGCCAGCAGGCAGCCTGATTGAACATCCGGATGTACAGGAAGTGTTTGCCACCATGCGTACGCTAGCCGAGCAACCGAGCGAATCTCTGGGTGCTTATATCATCTCGATGGCGGAATATCCAAGTGATGTGCTGGCGGTTTTATTGCTACAGAAAGAAGCCGGCATCAAGCAGGCGCTACGGGTTGTCCCTCTCTTTGAAACCCTGAAAGATCTAGATTGTGCAGCCGCAACCATGTCGACCCTGTTCAATATGCACTGGTACAAACAGCATATTCAGGGCAAGCATGAAGTGATGATTGGTTATTCGGATTCTGCCAAGGATGCCGGTTTTATGTCGGCCAACTGGGCACAGTATCGTGCCCAAGAAGAATTGACGGCGATCGCCCAGCAACATGGCGTGCAATTGACCCTGTTCCATGGTCGTGGCGGTTCAATTAGCCGTGGCGGTGCGCCAACCCAGCAGGCACTCTTCTCTCAACCGCCAGGGTCGATTTCAGGTGCGATCCGGGTGACTGAACAGGGCGAAATGATCCGTTTCAAATTCGGTCTGGAAGAAATCGCCCTGCAGAATCTGGAAATTTATACCGCTGCAACACTGGAAGCGACCTTACTCCCGCCACCTGAACCCAAACAGGAATGGCGCGACTTGATGCATCAAATGACCGAGCTATCGGTGCAGGTCTATCGCCAGACCGTCCGGGAAAATCCGCATTTTGTGAAATACCTGCGTACCGTCACGCCAGAACTTGAACTGCAAATGCTGCCACTGGGTTCACGGCCGGCGAAACGTAAAGTCAGTGGTGGGATTGAATCACTGCGAGCGATTCCCTGGGTCTTTGCCTGGACCCAGATTCGCCTGATGTTACCGGCCTGGCTCGGTACCGGTGCTGCATTAAATGCGGTACTGGATCAGGGACAACGCACGGTACTGGATGAGATGCTGGCAGAGTGGCCGTATTTTCAGACCCTGATTGATATGCTGGAAATGGTGCTGTCCAAAGCCGATGCACATGTGGCCCTGTACTATGAATCACATCTGACCCAAGATGAAGATCTCAAAGTACTCGGCACAGAGCTGCGCCAGCGTTTGCAGGATGCTGTACAGACCTTGCTGACGTTAAAGGGTGAATCCAAATTGTTGAGTAGCAACGGCGTACTGGATCAATCCATGAAAGTCCGTAAACCATATTTGTTGCCACTACATTTGTTGCAAGCCGAGCTGATGAAACGTCGTCGTCTCTATCTGCAACAGCAGCAAGCTGAAAATACCCCGGTGGATCATGCATTAATGGTCAGTATTGCCGGAATTGCTGCGGGTTTACGCAATACCGGTTAATCCAAACAGACCGTTTAAAAGCACATCTTCGCGATGTGCTTTTTTATTGAGCAGTCAATAGCCAAGAAATATTTTATTTTATATAGTAAATCAGATTTATTTATACATAGCCCTATTGATTATAAGAAATTAATCTACTGATTTCACTTTAGTTTTAACTCAAAATTCTTTTACCACCCGGTAAAATATCAAATAAAGTCATAGAATTAATTTGAACAAAAATTTTGTTTAAGTGATTAAATCTTCTAAAGAACAAGAGTATGATGTGCACAATTTATCTTTCGAGTGCTCATTTTATGTCCAGTTGGTTTCCCAAATGGCGCCCTTATGAGGGCAGCATCGATGCACGCCCAGTAGGTACCGCAGAGTATTTGCCACCCGCACAAACGGTCGTTTTGGGTGTACAACATGCTTTTGCCATGTTTGGCGCGACTGTACTGGCACCTTTTTTAATGGGCTTTGACCCTAACCTGGCCATTTTAATGTCAGGGATTTGTACCATCCTGTTCTTTCTGATTACCGGTGGCCGGGTTCCAAGTTATTTAGGTTCAAGCTTTGCCTTTATTGGTGTGGTCATCGCGGCAACCGGTTATGCCGGTGGTGGTGGACTCAACCCCAATATTGGCGTCGCAGCCGGCGGTATTATTGCCTGTGGTATCTTCTATGCCCTGATGGGTTTTCTGGTCATGGCGACCGGCACGCGCTGGATTGAAAAGCTGATGCCACCGGTGGTGACCGGTGCCGTAGTGATGATCATTGGTCTAAACCTGGCACCGGTGACGGTAAAAAGCGTGATGGGCAACACCTTTAATATGTGGATGTCTCTGGTTACCGTCATGTGTATGGGCTCAATTGCCGTCTTTACCAAGGGCCTGCTACAACGCCTGCTATTATTGGTGGGGCTGTTATTGGCCTATCTGATCTATTTCGTGCTCAGCAATATTATGGGTTATGGCACTGCAATCAATTTCCTGCCCATTCAGCAAGCCGCCTGGTTCGGGTTACCGACCTTCCACGCACCGACTTTTGAAGTCAATGCCATGTTGATCATTGCACCGATTGCACTGATTTTGGTGGCTGAAAATCTGGGACATATCAAAGCGGTAGGCGCGATGACCGGAGAGAATCTGGATCCGCATATTGGTAAAGCCTTTGTTGCAGATGGTGTTGCAACCACTCTGGCAGGCGGTGTGGGTGCCCCGGGCATGACCACCTACGGTGAAAATATTGGGGTCATGGCCGTAACACGGGTTTATTCGACCATCATTTTTGCAGTGGCTGGTGTCTTTGCGATCTTCCTGGGTTTATCACCCAAGTTTGGGGCGGTGATTCATACCATTCCTACCGCGATTCTGACCGGTGCTTCGATTGTGGTCTTTGGTTTGATTACCATTGCCGGTGCCAAAATCTGGATTGAAAATAAAGTCGATTTCTCGCAAAACAAAAACCTGATGGTAGCTGCAGTGACCATTATTTTAGGTACCGGTGATTTTGCCCTGACGTTTGGCAGCTTCAATCTGGGTGGTATTGGTACGGCGACTTTTGCCGCATTAATCCTGAACTGGTTCTTTAGTCTGGCAGATAAAAAATAAAATTCAGCGATGACTGGGCACAGCCTGTTGCAAGCAAAAAGACCGAACATATATGTTCGGTCTTTTTTGTAGCCTAAAACAGTCTGTCTAGAATGAACTGTTTTAAGTGACTGGCAATTGATTCACGTTGGCTTATTTCTGTTTTTTAAGCGCTTGCTTCAGTTGCTTCAATTTGCCTTTATGTTTTGAAATCTTTTTCAAACGTGCTTTGATTTCTTGCTTTAAAGATTTAACTTGCTTAGCCATGGTATTACTCCCTAGTAAGGCTATTCGTTAGGCTTGTGTTGTTTCACAAAACCACGAATAAATTTTCTTAATTCACGAGCAGCACTAGTATCCAGTTCTTCGCAGAGACGAATAAATTCATCACGCTCCGTACTCTGAATACGAATTAAAAGTTGTCCATCTTTCTTGCCTGTCTTTATTTTTTTGATTTGCTCGCTCATTGCTTATCTCTCCAAAATAAAGACTGCTTTGCAAAAGATGTATATACAATATATATACTTTTTAAATTAAATCAAACTTACATTGTAAAAATATTTAATAAAATCAATTTCTTTTTTTTACTACAATTTCTATAAAACCGTGCAAAGCCTGTCCAGGCAAGGCTTTAGGCAATTGGCTGAATGGGCTTTTTATGGATAAATTATTTTTGCAAAAAGGCGATGTTATGCTTAAAAATCGCCATGGCTACAGCAAGATCTCCTGCATAGCTTGAAGATCGTCCGGCGTAGTTGAACTGAAATGAGCCTGTTTAAGGACGAAACTCTTTCAGTTCACGTTGAATAAAGTATTGGAACATTTCACGGTATAGATGTTCAATAAACTCCTGATCGAGGCCCTGCTTTTGCGCCAATGCCCTAACATTTTCTACAATCTGTTCCATACGTTCTGGTGACTGCAAATCGGTTTCGGTTTTTTTGAAACGGGTGGTTTGATCAACATAAAATTGACGCGCAGCGATCAGCTCAACTAAAGCTGTATCAATGGCATCGATCTGTTGACGTGCATGTTCTAGTGATTCAGCTTTGATCTTTTCCATGTTTTTTCAGTTCACTTTCAGTTTGATTATTACTTTTATACTTTTCTTCTAACACATTACTGAAAATACTTTCAATCATCCAGACCCGATATAAGCTATTAAATGTATAACTTTGATCATCTATCCGCAGTTCCAGTACCGGAAAGTTCGGCTGCGACTTCATTTCACAGAGCATATCATTGTCCTGCAGCTTCACCAGAATATCGTTCTGGGTCAGATCTACAATATTTAACTGTTGCTGCAAAAGTTTGAAATGGGGTGCATAAGACAGGTCTTCACCACGGGTCCAGACAGCCTGCAAGATCTGGTACATCGCCTCAATCCGCTGCTCCTCGGGACAGCTATAAAATAACTGTGCCATTGGCGCAATCGCCTGCTCGGTCGGTCGGCAAAACGGGGTAAATTCTACGTCCGTCCGTTTGGATAAACGTGTGGCCAGACTCCAGTCAAACTCATCCCGGCCACGATAGGACAAGGGATAGACATTCAACTGGATATTATAATAATCGGCCAGTTCTTCCTTGATATAGGCCAGCAAAAGCCAGGAGATCGGATCTTCCAGCGCGATATACAAGTCCAGTTCCGGATCCATCGACTGGATCTCGTTCAGCTCTTCAGCATCACTGATCAGATGCTCACGCCATTCAATGTGATCGATCATAAAAATCGGATTACCGGTCAGCAGTTTTTGCTGCTCCAGACGCCGGGTCAGACGCAACAGGTCATCGACTGCCTGATACTGGCGTCCGCCTAAATTAAAATAGCTGGCCAGAATCGGGGTCTGATCAAAAATACGTTCGGGAAAGTCCTGTGGCTGATGATGACGACTGGCCATGGCATAAAGGGTTCGTAATTTTCCGGTCTGTTTTTGCCACAACATATGAAACACATCTTCCAGCAAATACAGAAAATCCTGCCCGCGCAGCGGGGTATGCCGTAAAATCAGTTCCGCCTGTTGCAAGGCTTCAGCGCTGGGCAATTCTGGCGTGTCATGAAAACTAAAACGATGCTGTTTCGACAGAATCTTGGCATCATTTAGGGTGTAGTGCTGCCATTCATCAAAAGACATCTGATTTGGGGGGGCTGCATGCGAACTGGAAATAATTACTTTCAGCGGCTTGAGCTGCGGACTTAAAATTTCTTCGAGCTGGGGCAGCTGCTGTACCGCCAGATAGCTGTACACATCATCCAGTCTTAAATGGATACTCAGCCCATCTTGAATAGATAACACCGTTTGACGGATTGGTTTCTGGTAAAACCAACTCGATCGGATTGGATCAAACCAACGGCGTAACAGGGACATGAGTTCGGCCTCGACAAAGATGACGGTGTGCAGTTCAAAAAATTGAATCTGTACAGAATAATCTATTTTTAAGATCGCAGAGCAAAAGCCCTGCATGGTGTAAAAACTTATATCAAGTCTTGACATACTCCCCCCACTTTCGACTAGCTCAAGTGGGGGATTCTAAAAGCAAAAGCTCTTAGGTGACTTCCTCACGGATTTCACTTGCTTTCTGCTTCACAGGGCGATCTTTACCGCATCTTCCCTCGACAGACAAAACGGTGTGTCCCACCGCTAAAATGTTGCGAGAAGCATTAATATCTGCATTCTCGCTAAAGCCACACTCGACACAACTAAAGTTTGCCTGAGTGAGCCTATTTTCTTTTGCAACGTGACCACATGAACTACAAGTCTGACTTGTATATTTAGGGTCAACTTTAACGAGTAAACCACCTCGCCATTGCTGTTTGTACACCAACATATTAACAAGCATTGACCAACCTTGATCTAGGATTGATTTGTTCAAGCCTGATTTAGCTTTAACATTCTTTCCTTTTTCTTCGATTGAGCCTTTGGCTGACTTCGACATATTGGCTACTTTTAAGTCCTCAACTACGATCATTGCGTGGTTTTTGCTGAGAGTTGTCGTGACTTTGTGCAAGTAGTCATGCCGAATATTGGCAATATGATGATGTAATTTATTGATCTTTAAATTAAGTTTTTTCCAATTTTGACTAAATTCGGTTTTCTTTCTCAACTTGCGTTGAAGCCTAGCCAACTTTACTTGATTGGCTTTAAAACTATTGATTGGGTCAAATACCTGACCTGTTGATATTGTAATTAATTGCTTAATGCCAAGATCAACACCAATTGCAGATTTTGATGGATGAATTGGTTGTTCGATTTCACGGTTAGTACAAAATGAAACATACCAAAGCCCACAAATTTTCTTAATTGTAATACTTGTGATTTTACCAACAATTTCTTGTGATTTTTTAAATCTTATCCAACCTGTTTTTTTAGGCAAAGAAACTCGATCACTAATAACCTCACAATCTGCAAATGGAAGTCTAAAAGATTGCTCACCATCTGATTTCTTCTTGAATCTTGGCATGAGTGGTCTAAGCTGAATCTCACCACCATCAGCCAATTTAAAAAAATTGGGTTTACGTGGTTTCCGCTTGTTTTGCTTTAAACGAGCTTGTTCTTTTTTGTTGTAAAACTTACCCCATGCTTGAGCAAGATCACGTATTTTTTGCTGTAAGCAAGCTGAATATGTTTGACCAAGAAAAGAAAATTCAGGTGTTTTTTTAAGGGGCACTAATTTTTTTTCAATGCTTTCGTAACGAATATATTCATCTTTAGCAAACATTTCAAATGATTTAGCGAGAATTTGATTCCACACAAAACGAGCAGAACCTATTGCTTGATTAAGCAATATTTCCTGTTCTTGGTTAGGCAGAAGCCTAAACTTGTAGTGTTGTGAAATCTTCATTAAATCATTGTTTATAAAAGAATTGTAGTGTTTAAATTATAGCAAAAATAAGCAATAAAACCAAGAAAACATTATCTTTAATATGGCTATCGCCACTCGCTTGTATCCTCCACCTGACTGTCGGTGAGGGTCTTACGCCCGATTAAGATAAGCAAATGTTCAATGTTTAACAATGGATTAGAGGTCAAGATTCAGGTCAGTGACTGCACCGGTTTCTGCACCTGAAGTCAGTTTGGCGAATTTGGCCAGCGCACCGTGAGTATAGTTTGGCTGAGGTTTGGTCCAGGCCGCTTGACGTGCGGCAATTTCTTCTTCCGCAACATGCCAGGTCATTTCCCGGGTTTCAGCATTAATTGAAATCTGGTCACCATTTTTCACCAGACCAATCGGGCCACCCTCATAAGCTTCTGGCGTCACATGACCAATCACAAAGCCATGACTGCCACCAGAGAAGCGTCCGTCAGTAATTAAAGCCACCGAAGCGCCCAGACCTTTACCAATAATCGCAGAAGTCGGTTTCAGCATTTCCGGCATGCCCGGACCACCTTTAGGGCCGACGCCACGAATCACCACCACTTCACCCGGCTGGACTTCACCATCCAGAATCCCGCGCATGGCACCCTGCTCGCCTTCAAATACCCGGGCCGGACCAGCAAAATGCAGACCTTCCTTACCGGTAATCTTGGCCACGGCGCCCTTCGGCGACAGATTGCCTTTTAAAATCACCAGATGAGAGTCTTTTTTCACGGGCGCATCAAAAGGCAGAATAATCTGCTGGCCTTCTGGATAGTCCTGAACCTCGGCCAGGTTTTCTGCCAGGGTTTTTCCGGTCACCGTCAGGCAGGAACCATCCAGCATGCCGGCATCCAGCATGCGCTTCATCAGCGGTTGAATCCCACCGATGGCAATCAGTTCAGACATTAAATACTTACCAGATGGGCGCACATCGGCCACCACCGGAATATCTTTACCAATCCGTACGAAATCATCAAGACTCAATTCAACCCCTGCGGTATACGCCATGGCCAAAAGATGCAGTACACCATTGGTCGAGCCACCCAACGCAATCAAAACCTTGATCGAATTTTCAAAGGCAGCCTTGGTCATGATGTCACGCGGCTTGATATCCAGTCGCAACAGATTCATCACCGCCTCACCGGCACGGGCACAGTCAATTTGTTTGTCATCCGAAACTGCTTCTTGCGCGGACGAACCCGGCAAGCTCATACCGAGTGCTTCAATCGCAGAGGCCATCGAGTTAGCCGTATACATACCACCACAAGAACCCGGACCCGGCAAAGACACTTCTTCAATATGCTTGACCTGAATCGCGTTAATTTCACCTTTGGCATATTGACCGACCGCTTCAAATACCGAAATCATGTCGGTATGGCCTTCGCCTGGTTTGATGGTGCCGCCATAAATAAACAGACCCGGACGGTTTAAACGGGCTAACCCCATAATGCAGCCGGGCATATTTTTATCACAGCCACCAATGGCGATCACCCCATCATAAGCCTGACAGCCCACGACCGTTTCAATCGAGTCTGCGATCACTTCCCGTGACAGCAGTGAATATTTCATGCCTTCCGTGCCATTGGAAATACCATCTGAAATGGTAATGGTATTAAAGATAATCCCCTTGCCGCCTGCCGCACTCACGCCCTGCTCTACAGTTCTGGCCAGACCATCAATATGCATATTACAAGGCGTGACATTGGCCCAGGTCGAGGCAATACCAATAAATGGACGTTCAAAATCAGCATCTTGAAAACCTGTGGCACGCATCATGGAACGGGCTGGTGCATTTTCAATGCCTTCATAAACGGGGGCTGAATGCTCGCGGATATTATCTTTACTCATTATTTTCTTCCTGGGCGTCGACTGATTTGAAACTTCAGTTTCAGCAATTTATTTTAAGACTATTGTATAGAAAGCATTCGGCATGTAAAAGAAATTACCCTATAGAAAAACATTTTGATGAATACTTAAAAAATTTTAATCACATGATCAAGCGACATGGATGTCGCCGTTTCGCTACTCTACAGGGAAGTAAAGTTAGCGGAACAAGAGCGTTTTGTTACTTTTGCGCCGTCAAAAGTAAGATTCTGCCTGCACAAAGATCATCAGAACTTTTAAAGTTATTAACGCTTTGATTTTAAGTGGATCTTCGATTTTTTTACCATACAGCCTCAAATTACCTGAGTAATTTTTAATGCTATCTCGTAGGCACTTTTACTTTTGCCGGGCCAAAAGTAAACAAAATCCCTTTGTTTGCCCGATATGGCATCCCTGCCATACGGGCAAACGTGCGACTTCCTGTCGCATTCTACTGGGCATAATTTGGAAAGTCTAAAAATAGTTTCTTGTATAAAAAAAGCACCCCATCTGGAGTGCTATTTAAATCTGTAAAATTACAAATTAGATATCACGTACTGCACCTTTCGAGGCACTGGTAGTATGCATCGCATACGCTTTCAGTGCTTTAGACACTTTACGCGGACGCTGTTCCGCAGGCTTCCAGCCTTTGGCTTCTTGTGCTTCACGGCGTGCTGCCATGGTTGCTTCGTCTACGGCCAGGTGAATAGTCCGGTTTGGAATATCAATTTCGATACGGTCACCATCTTCAACCAGACCAATCGCACCGCCTTCCGCAGCTTCAGGAGATACGTGACCGATTGAAAGGCCAGACGAACCGCCTGAGAAACGGCCATCCGTTAAAAGTGCACAGTCTTTACCCAAACCTTTCGATTTAAGATAACTGGTTGGATACAGCATTTCCTGCATGCCCGGACCACCACGTGGACCTTCGTAGCGAATTACCACCACATCACCCGCAGTGATTTTGCCGCCCAGAATCGCTTCTACAGCAGCATCCTGGCTTTCAAACACACGTGCAGTCCCGTTGAATTTCAGGATGGAATCATCCACACCCGCTGTTTTTACGATACAGCCTTCCAGTGCGATGTTGCCATAAAGTACTGCCAGGCCACCATCTTGCGAGAAGGCGTTGGCTGCATTACGGATCACGCCATTGTCACGGTCACCATCTAAACGGGCATAGTAACGGTCTTGTGAGAATGCCGTCTGCGTTGGTACACCGCCCGGCGCTGACTTAAAGAATTGATACACGTCTTCATCTTCAGTACGGATGATGTCCCATTTATCCAAGGCATCTTTTAAAGTTTTTTCATGGACGGTTGGAACAGATGTATCCAGCAAGCCTGCACGATCCAGTTCGCCCAGAATCGACATGATGCCACCGGCACGGTGTACATCTTCCATATGGACATCCTGTTTCGCTGGGGCAACCTTACAAAGAACCGGCACATTACGCGACAAACGGTCGATGTCGGTCATCGTGAAGTCGACTTCAGCCTCGTGTGCTGCTGCCAACAGATGCAGAACCGTATTGGTTGAACCACCCATTGAAATATCCAGCGTCATGGCATTTTCAAACGCTGCTTTGGTCGCGATTGAACGTGGCAACAAGCTGTAGTCATTTTGCTCATAATGACGTTTAGTGATTTCAACAATCAATTGACCCGCACGCTCGAATAATTTTTTACGATTTGCGTGGGTTGCCAGCGTAGAACCATTACCCGGTAAAGATAAACCTAAAGCTTCGGTCAAACAGTTCATGGAGTTGGCGGTGAACATGCCTGAACATGAACCACAGGTAGGACAGGCTGAACGCTCATAAGCTGCCACTTCTTCATCAGTAAAGCTGTCGTCTGCCGCAACCACCATGGCATCCACCAGGTCAATCGCGTGTTCATTGCCACGGATTTTGACCTTGCCCGCTTCCATCGGACCGCCAGAGACAAATACCACCGGAATGTTCAGGCGCATCGCGGCCATCAACATTCCCGGGGTGATCTTGTCACAGTTCGAGATACACACCATCGCATCGGCACAATGGGCATTGACCATGTACTCGACCGAGTCTGCAATCAGATCTCGTGAAGGCAATGAATACAGCATGCCGTCATGACCCATCGCAATACCGTCATCGACCGCAATGGTATTGAATTCTTTTGCTACACCGCCTGACGCTTCAATTTGACGTGCCACCAGCTGACCCAGATCTTTAAGATGCACATGACCCGGTACAAACTGGGTGAACGAGTTCACCACCGCAATAATCGGTTTACCGAAATCTTCATCTTTCATGCCGGTGGCACGCCATAAACCGCGTGCGCCAGCCATATTTCTTCCGTGTGTCGATGTTTTTGAACGATAGTCAGGCATTTTATATTTCCAACAAAGTTTGAGCTTGCAATGAATCGGGCAGATCCACTCTGGCTAAATCATACTGACAAGGAGCTTAAATCAGTTGAATTTTAAACCTATCATACTACAAGCCCTTGATTTACAAGATGGCCTTTTGGGTGTAGATGCAGGCAAAAATGTCTATAGAGAGGTTTGGATGATCTGACGATAAAAATTTCTTAATGAAATCTACTATACCGCCATCATCATCAGGACAATACAAAACTTTCATGAATAATTTTTACAATTTGCATGAGTTTTTTTTATATAAAAATTCCACCGAAATTCAAGTACTCACAGGCCTTATTCGATAAGTTTTTGCAACGATTAGGCTGAAATTTGGCTTTTGGCTTATAATACCCTTTAAGTTTATTTGGAATTTCATGTGTGAAGATCATATTTGCGGGCACACCAGAATTTGCAGCCACAGCATTGGCTGCACTGCTTAAAACCGAACATGAAATTGTTGCGGTCTACACTCAACCGGACCGCAAAGCTGGACGTGGACAAAAACTGAGAGCTTCTGCAGTCAAGCAGCTGGCTTTAGAAAATAATATTCCGGTCTACCAACCGCTTCACTTCAAATCTTCGACTGAAGAAGGTCTGGCAGCGCAAGCGGAACTTAAAGCCTTAAATGCAGATGTGATGGTAGTGGCGGCTTATGGCCTGAT
The DNA here is from genome assembly GCF_037145695.1 of Acinetobacter sp. USHLN143. Taxonomy (GTDB): domain Bacteria; phylum Pseudomonadota; class Gammaproteobacteria; order Pseudomonadales; family Moraxellaceae; genus Acinetobacter; species Acinetobacter fasciculus. The sequence continues at coordinate 10,288 of NZ_JBBCWZ010000032.1, read as the reverse complement.
CCTGCCACAAGTGGTTCTGGATACGCCAAAATATGGTTGCCTGAATATTCATGGTTCCCTGTTGCCGCGCTGGCGCGGTGCAGCCCCGATTCAGCGCGCGATTGCTACCGGCGATGCCGAGACCGGTGTAACCATTATGAAAATGGCGGCCGGTCTGGATACCGGGGATATGATGTATAAAACATTGTGCCCGATTAGCGCCGAGGATACTTCTGCCAGCCTGCATGACAAACTGGCGTTACAAGGTGCTGAGGCGATTGTGGCCGTGCTCGAATCGGAACAGACTTTACAGCACTATCTTGAGACTCGTGAAGTTCAGGATGAAAGCCTGACGGTTTACGCGCATAAACTGACAAAAGCCGAAGCGCAAATTGATTGGACCCAGCCTGCAGCAGACATTGACCGTAATATTCGTGCCTTTAATCCTTGGCCAGTGGCATTTACCCCGCTTGATGACAGCAACAATTTACGCATCTGGAGTTCATCACTTTCCAAGCAAAACGCAAGCAATGCCCTGCCTGGTGAAGTAATTACCCTGGATAAAGACGGCGTGCATGTAATGTGTGGCGATCAAAATGTCATTTGCATCACCAATCTGCAATGGCCAGGCGGCAAAGCCCTGAATGCTGTTCAAATTAATCAAACTCAAAAACTATCGGTAGGATATAAATTCGCATGAGCCAAATTCAATCATCAGCTAAAAATTTGAATTTGCGCGCGCAAGTTGTAAAAACGCTATTGGCTGTACAAAATGGCCAATCACTTGCTTCTGTACTCAATCAACATATTAATATTGTGTCTGAACGTGACCGTGGTCTTTATCACGAGTTAACGCTAGGCTGTTTACGTCAGTGGCATGGCCTGAAAGCCATCACCCTGCCGCTATTAACCAAACCTCTTGATAACCAGGCTCTAGAAAGCTGCTTATATTTGGGTTTGTACCAGATTCTATGTACGCGTATTCCGGCACATGCTGCGATTTCAGAAACCGTCACTGCAGCCAAACAGCTGGGATTTGAACCTTTAAGCGGTCTGGTCAATGCGGTACTGCGTCGTGTTTCACGTGAAACAGAAGAATTTGACCTGGCTTTAAATCAGGCGCATGGCCTGCCAAGCTGGCTCTACAAGCGTTTAAAGAAAGACTGGCCGGAACAGCTTGCCGAGCTGTCACATGACTTGAAACAGATTGCGCCGCTTACCTTGCGTGTCAATATCAATCAGGTCAGCCGTGATGAATATCTGGAAATTCTGGAAGAAGAAGGCTATGAAGCACGTGCCTGTACTCTTTCTGAAGTTGGGATTGTACTGGAACAGAATGTGCATATTCCGAACCTGCCGGGCTATGAAGCCGGCGGTTTCTCGGTGCAGGATGAACATGCCCAGCTGTGTGCGACCTTAGTTCCTGACCTTGAAGGCAAAATCGTAGTAGATGCCTGCGCTGCGCCAGGGGGTAAGACTGCGCATATCTTGGAAAAATACAGCCCGAAAAAACTCTATGCCATTGATCAGGATGCTAAACGTTTAGTCCGTGTGGCAGAAAATCTGGAACGTTTACTGTTAACTGAATATGCCGACGTTGAAATTATCGCGGCTGATGCGATCACCTGGACCGCTCCGGAGCCGGTCGATTGTATCGTACTGGATGCACCATGCTCTGCAATTGGTGTGATCCGTCGTCATCCGGATATTCGCTTGTTACGTCACTCTACCGATATTCCGCAAACGGTACAGCTGCAAAAGCAGATTCTGGAAAATATGTGGCAGCAACTGAAAGTCGGTGGTACGTTGCTGTACATCACCTGTTCAATTCTGAAAGCCGAAAATGAACAACAGATGGTCGAGTTCTTTGCTCAACATGCCGATGCCAAAGAAATCAAAATCGAAGCCGATTGGGGCATCGAACAGATTCATGGCCGTCAATTGTTACCGAAAGCGGATCAAGGCGACGGCTTCTTCTATTGCCGTATTGAAAAAACGGCATAAATCATGCGTTTAAAATGAAAGGCAGCCTAAGCTGCCTTTTTTATATCTCGTGATTTAGTGAATATGAGGTTTATTGAATAAACTTAAAAATCACCAGACTGCTGGCCAATGCAGCCATGCCACTGACCAGCCCATATACCGTTTCATGTCCTTTGGCATAGCGTTTTGCCGTCGGCAATAATTCATCCAGTGCCAGATAAACCATCACGCCGCCAATCACCCCAAAGATCAGACCATAGACGGTTTCACTCATATAAGGTGCCAGAATAAAATAACCGAGCGCTGCCCCCAATGGTTCGGCCAGGCCCGAGACCAGACTGGCCCAGAGCGCATAATCTTTACGGCCGGTGGCCATATATACCGGCAAGGCTATCGCCACACCTTCTGGCACATTATGAATCGCAATTGCCACCGCCAACGGCGCACCTAAAGCTGGGCTTTCTAGTGTGGCAAAAAACGTCGCCAGTCCTTCTGGTAGGTTATGTGCGCTAATCGCAAACAGGGTCAGCATACCGGTACGCAGTAATTGGGGGGAACTGACGCCCTTGGCAGAATGGGTTTCAATCGTGTCATGCGGATTCGGCACAAAGCGATCCAGCAATAACACCAAAACCACGCCCAGTAAAAAAGCAAAAGTGCCAAAGGCAAAACCGGTTTTTTCATCAAAATCCAGACTAAAGGACGCAATCGATTTGTTCAGAATTTCGGTTAAAGAGACATAGATCATGGCACCGGCAGCAAAGGCCAAACCAAAGGCCAGCAGGCGGAAATTGGGTTTTTTTAAGAATAATACCAGCCCCCCACCCACCACGGTGGCCAGCCCGGCAAATAAAGTTACGGCAAAGGCTGTATATACTTGTCCATCTGAAACGGAAATCATGTCAAAGCATCAGCCATTAAAAAAGTCATTATCATCAAGGATGATAATGACTTCCGTTTATGGCAACAGTACGTTTATGTGAAGATTTTTAGTCTTCTGGTTCTTCCGGATTCTTTACCAGATGAATCACAGCCAGTACCAGACCACCCCATAATAAAACGATGGAGATGATCATCATGATTAGTGCAGATGTATTCATAGTCGCTCTCCTAGCTGTGACGGTCTTTGATCAGGCTGAACAGAATGGCACCCAGAATAAAGAATGCCATCACTCCTCCACCTACCATCCATAGGGTACTGGCAGCATAGCCACCATAACCTTCTGCCATGACGGATTTCAGGGTCAAGCCCAATGCCAGCAATAATGACAAAGGCGTGATCACCGTCAGCATGAAGTTCCAGCTGGCACCCAGTTTCACGCTGGCAAACTCATTCACATGGCCTTCCAGCTGTTTCATTAATGGACGACGGAACCACGACAACAGAATAATCGATAACAGACCACCACCGACAATACCGATGTTATTGGCAAAGTAGTCGATGATATCGACAAAGGTAATCGCACTATGTGTCGAGAACATCAGGGTAGAAATCACTGCTGAACCACCAGCAATAATCGTCACTGACTTGTTCTTTGACCAGCCCAGCTTGTCCTGGAATGCAGCAATCGGAACTTGCAGGATGCTCACCATGGAGGTAATACCCGCCACCGTCAATGAACCAAAGAACAGGAAACCGAACAGGTCACCACCTGCACCTAAACTGGAAATGATTTTCGGAAACGCAATAAAGGCCAGACCAATACCACCGGACACCACATCTTCAACTTTCGCACCTGAGCTGAATGCCATAAAACCAAGCGCGGCAAAGACACCAATACCCGCCAGGATTTCAAAAGACGAGTTGGCCAGTGCCACCACGATCCCGGAACCGGTCAGGTTGGTTTTGCGTTTCAGGTAAGATGCATAGGTCAACATGATCCCGAAGCCCACTGACAATGAGAAGAAGATATGACCAAAAGCGGCTAACCAGACTTTATAGTTGGCCATCGCTTCCCAGTTCGGCGTGAAGAAAGCATTTAAACCATCGACTGCACCCGGTAAACGGACTGCCTGAATCACTAGGATCGTGAATAAAATCACCAGCAATGGCATAAAGATTTTATTCGCCAGTTCTACCCCACGGCGTACGCCACCGTAAAGAATCAGCATGACTGCTGCCCAAACGACTACCAGACCGAAGAACAGTACAGGTACGAAACCGAAAGTCAGGCCCTCACCATTTTGCAGGTAAGTATTGAAGAAGAAGCCTTGAGTATCTGTGCCCCACTGCTGTCCAAAGGAATAGAACATATAGCTGCCGGCCCAAGACAAGACACTGGCATAGTAAATTCCGATCACCAGAGTGACCATGACCTGCCACCAACCCAAGGATTCGGCATTCATGAGTTTTTTATAGGCCATAGGCGGTGCTTTACGGAACTTGTGTCCGACCGCATAGTCTAAAAACAATAAAGGTAAACCTGCTGCGAAAATCGCAATCAGATAAGGGATCAGGAATGCCCCGCCACCATTTTCATAGGCAACATAAGGGAAACGCCAGATATTCCCCAAGCCAACGGCGGAACCAATCGCTGCAATAATGAATCCTGATCGTGCGGACCAATTCTCACGAGTTTCTGTCATAGAACACCTAAACTTTTAACCCCTTTAGATGCTGCTTGTTATGGTTATGGCGCAAGCAAAAAAAGAAGCATTTTCAATAATTTTGGGTGTTTGAATTAGAGGGCACCTTGTGGGCGTCGAATTCTAATGTACAAACAGGTCAGCAGGTCTTACATCTTGCTTAAAGTCTGATCGAAAAACTGACCTTGTAGATGATTTAACAATACTGACTTTTTTAAATTTTTTCTGTAAATTCTGCTTAAAATATTCGTTATTTATAATCTATTCGAATTAAGCGTTCAATAATTCTGCGAAATAAGCCAGATTAAACAAGTTATATATTGACAAACTTTTTGGAATATATTTTTCTTAAGTTTTACTACAGGGTCGCTGTTTCAAAAAATGTATTCCAAGACTCTGATCCAGCATCTGTTTTTAGATCATTATTTGAAGATGAAACGGCTCATACTAAGGCAAATGACCAAGCCGTGATATGGGAAATCAAATTCTCTCATGGAATTTTGACCTCTTTAAAAACCGGTTTAAATATCACAAGCAGATTTAAAACAAGCTGCCTGTGATATCGAAGCGATGAGTATTCTAAACTTAGGCTTTAATCACCAGCATGCGCTCTTCCTGCATGTCGCGAATGGCTGACTGAATTCCTTCACGACCCAGACCTGAATCTTTGACCCCGCCATAAGGCATGTTATCGACCCGGAAAGACGGAATATCATTGATGATGACACCGCCCACATGCAGATGATCCCAGGCATACAGCATCTTGTTCAGATTCTGGGTATAGACCCCAGCTTGCAAGCCAAAACGGCTGCGGTTGATACAGGCAATACCGGATTCGAAATCAGCATACGCTTCCAGAATTGCCACCGGGCCAAAGGCTTCATCACGGTAGATTTCCAGACTGTGGTCTACATTTTCCAGCAAGGTCGGTGCGAACATCACACCATTTAGCTCACCTCCAATCAGGATTTTCGCATCTTTTTTCAAGGCTTTATCCAGCCATTTTTTCAGGCGTTTAGCTTCTGCTTCTTTGATCATCGGACCAACCAAGGTCGTGCTTAAATTCGGATCGGCTGCTTTAATCGTTTTCAGTTTCGCCAGTAGTTTTTCTTTCACTTCAGTATAAATCTGCTGATGCACCAAAATGCGTTGCACACTGATACACACCTGTCCGGCATGGTTATACGCCCCGCCAATTAGACGGTTAATCAAGGCATCGTTAATTTCGGTATCTGGCTCAATCATGACAGCAGCATTGCCACCCAGCTCCAAGACCACTTTTTTACGACCGGCACGCGCTTTCATATCCCAGCCTACAGCATCGGAACCGGTAAAACTGAGTAATTTAAAACGCTCATCGGTGACCAGTAGATCAGCCAGCTCTCGCGGACAGGGCAATACCGAAAACGCACCTCGCGGTAAATCGGTTTCCGCCATAATTTCAGCAATTTTTAAGGCAGAAATCGGGGTCAGGCTAGGTGGTTTCAGCACAAAGGGACAACCGGCTGCAATCGCAGGAGCAATTTTATGCGCGGTCAGGTTTAAAGGAAAATTAAACGGACTAATCAAAGACACTGCACCAATCGGCACCTGTTTTACAATGCCCCGATAACCGGATGCTGCCGCAGTCACGGCCAAAGGCAGCATACGTCCCTGATCAACTTGGGTCACGGCATCTGCGGCAATCTGGAAAGTATTAATCAGACGTTCAACTTCGGCTTCAGCTGCTTTACGCGGCTTGCCCCCTTCTGCAATCAGAATTTCAGTCAGTTCTTCATGAATCTCACGAAAACGGCGTACGCAATGCAGCAGAATTTTCTGTTTCTGAAACGGCTCCAAGGCAGCCATTTCGGCTTCAGCATATACGGCAGACTGAATCGCCTGTTCCAGTGTATTGGCATCAGCCAAGGCGACACGGGCATACAGTTCGTGGTTATATTTATGTTTGACCTCTAACCATTCACCCGTCTGAACGGCCTGACCGGCGACATATAATGCATACTCTTTCGTTTGTTGTGTGCTTCTCGCTACCATCTTATTGTCCTGCAAAATCCAAGGATATACATTTTTGAAATTCTCTATATCATGCACTTGCTACTCCATATTAAGAAGATGTTTTTAAGTAACCAGACACCTCCAATTTTAATAAAGCTTTAGGGAATAGAGCCATGCGCGCAAAAATACTCACCACCTTATTCTTCGGTTTTGGACTCAGTACGCTCAGTCATGCAGATGTAATCGGCGTGAAAGCGGATCTCAGCTACTGGGATTTTGACGGCTATAGCCAGGATAACAATTTCAAGCATGAGCTGGATCGACAAGGTACAGCACAACTATCTGTCGCTGTAGAACATCCGGTGCCATTGTTACCAAATGCAAAAATCAAATACGTCAATCTGGACAGCACCAGCGAACAGAGTTCTCTTATCAATGCCTCAGATATCGAGCTGAACAATATTGACTATATTCTGTATTACGAATTGCTGGATACCATTGTGCATGCGGATATAGGCACAGGTTTAACCAATCTGGATGGTACGGTGGAAAACCGGACTGCTGGCGCTTTCACTCAATACGATCTGGATGAATACAGTCCACTGCTCTATGCAACAGCCGGAGTTAAATTGCCATTTACCGGTATGAGTGCCAAAGCAGAAGCGGTTTACAGTCACGGCAGTGATACCCGAAAGACCGATGTACAAGCCGAACTGCAATATGATTTCATTGATAATCTGCTGGTCGATGTCGGTGCCAAAATCGGTTATCGCATCATGCAAGTGGATTTTGAACAGGATCAACGTCCAGATTTACAGCTGGAATTTAAAGGCCCTTATATCGGTCTAGATGTGCATTTTTAATGCAATACAACTGGTTAAGCTTGCACAGCTCAATTTCTCTGCGCTGATGTAAGCCAAAGCGTACAGCAATAACCGCAATCTGCTGCTAGTGCGCCACCGGGATGTGTATTACTTTATAAACATAGAGAGCAGGATGCTCCAGAAGACCTAAAAACAAGAATAACATCGCAACACCAGGACGTGAGGTACGACAGGAGTTATACCTAAATCACGAGATACGAAAAAGCCCCGACAGGATGTCGGGGCTTTTTTTTCTGCCTATTATTTTATTTATCATTGCTTAACAGTTCCGAGCTAAAACTCCAACATTGTAAGAATCCCCTTGTTGTTAAGCTAAAAATCCTCACATTTTTTGGGAACAGCAATCATGGTAAAAAAGGTCCTCTTTATTACATCCAATCAAGGCATTGAACATGATGAACTCACTGAGCCTTTAAATTTTCTAAAGTCCAAAGGTTTTGAAGTCATTCATGCTGCAGAAAAAAATGAAGATGTCGCCACTGTCAAAGGTGATACCAAGGCTGCTACCCAATACACGCCGGATACCAGTTTCGACCATGTCGATCCGAATGATTATGATCTTTTGGTGATTCCCGGCGGCACTGTCAATGCAGATACTTTAAGAATCAATCAGGATGCGCAGAAAATCATTCAGCATTTTGCCGACAATCACAAACCGATTGCCGCAATCTGTCATGGGCCATGGACCCTGATTGATGCACAGCGCATCAAAGACAAGAATCTGACCTCATATAAGAGCATCAAGCTAGATCTGGAAAATGCCGGCGGGAAATGGGTCGATGAACAGGTTCACCGCTGCAATACCGGTGACTGGGTACTGATTACTTCACGCAATCCGGACGATTTACCGGCTTTCAATGAAGCGATCTTAAAAGAGCTTGAAGGCGAAGTTGCCTAAGTTCCTACAATATAAAAAAGAACCTCAACACTGAGGTTCTTTTTTATATTTAGACACCACCGGCCAGACTTTTCAGATAAGCCACAACGTCTTTATTGCCGGCCATTTCTGCCAGTTCTAAAGCAGTATTTGGACTACGATGCGCAATGTCCGCACCCTTGCTGACCAGAAGTTTGACCACTTCCAGATGATCATTTTCAGCGGCGGCCTGTAAGGCGCTATAGCCTTCTTCATCGGCGGAGTTGACGTCCAGACCTTCCTGTAGCGCCTGCTCGACCTGCTCAACATCGCCTAAAGATGCCCAGTACACCAGTTCAGGAAGATGCAGTTCGTCATCATCTTCAGGGATTGGGGAGATTGAATTGAGTTTCATAATGAGATCAAATTTATTATTTATTAATAAATATTTTACAATAGACCTCTTGCGTTAGTCAAAATTTAATCAGTGATAAGCGTTGATTTTTAAATAAATATCAAAGTCTAAAATAATACTTTCGCAAGAGGTCTAATGTCAAAAAGTTAATTTCTATTGTATTTCATTATGAATATTATCTAATCTGACGGTCTGTTCTTTAATTTGGGACAGTCTTGTATAGTTACCTACAACTGCTAAACCTAAAATACTGATAATCAACCAAGCAGTCCAATCTGCTAACTCCACTACATCGTTAGCTTCTATGTCAGACCAATATGCTCTATGTAAAGCTTTAGATCTTTTCTTATACATTTTTTTAATTTTAGATTTTACCTCTCTATAATTTTCAATATCATGGATTCGATAACCACCATATACCAATATACAGGCAAGACCTTTTGCATTTGATTCAGATATTTCATCTTGTGTAATAGAGAAGAAGCACTCAATACATGACCATAATTTAATAAATTTCATAGTATCATTATTATCTTTTGTAGCTTCACAAAACCAATATACAGATTTAATAATCGCATCTTCTACTTCGGTTTTTAATTCTTTTTCTAAAATAGTAAAAAACTCATCAAAGAATAAATTGGTTTTAAAGTGTTTTAATATTTCTAAATCAATTTCAGCATTGGAAAATTTAGGAAATGAATAAGAAAAACTTCCATATTGACTTTCGTTTGCCCACTGTAAACGAAGGTTACGAGATTTATGGCTAGAAGAAGAATTTAAAGCTTGAATCCTATAATTTAATAGATCTCTTGCGAAAGTCATTATTGCAAGTTTATCCGGTTTACGAGTGCAGCAATTAAGTTAATGCGTAAGCCGAATCTTTTCCGTCTATTTCGATAGCGTTCACTTAATATTCTAAATGTTTTCAATTGACTATTAATGTGTTCGATCACAACTCGTATTTTTTCAATCATTTTATTGTACTTTTTCTCAACATCAAATAAGGGTAAATTCTTCTTTTTCTTTATTGGCATCAATAATTTAAAGCCATCTTGCTCTAATCCGTAGTACCCTAGATCAGTCATAACATATTCACAATGTTTGAATTTCTTAACCGTTTTTCTTGCCAATTTAATGTCATGCTGACTGCCATTCGATATATCTAGCCCTATGATTTGTTTGCTGTTCGGATGATAGATCACTTGTACTTTTAGCGTATATTTCTTCTTTTTACCACTGTAGAATTTACTCTGATTTTTTTTTCGGACGTTCTATTGAACATTCTGTCGCATCAATAATTACCCAGTTAAATTGTTCGTCTGCCGTGGTAATGCTTCGTTTTGGCAGAGTAAAACGTCTTGATTTCATCAATGCATCTTCAACCTTTTTAATGGTTCGATTCACATTACTTTCAGCGATATGGTAATTTGCCGCTAATTCCAGTTGAGTGCTGTAGTTCCGTAAGTAATTGAGAGTTAATAAGTTGTCATTAAAAAGTAAACATGTATTCTTTTCCGAATTGGTTTGATACTTTCTCCACCCATTGCTCTATTTTGTCAGCTGTCATGACTTGAAAATCTCGCCAATAAT
>NZ_JBBCWZ010000031.1:0-33816 GCF_037145695.1 Acinetobacter sp. USHLN143 | reverse complement strand
TCGATTTTACTGAACACTCTTCAACTGCTCTCGGAATATTCAATAGATGAACTCAATGAGATAGCCACAATGGCATTAGGTATCTCATAGATGTGTAGATACCTATGCCTTTTAGGAGAGGGGCAGAAAGGTAAAATATTTTCACAATAAAATAAAACCCTCACCCTAGTCCTCTCCCGCAGGAACACCCTTAAAATAAAATTCTATATTTGAGGCTTAAAATACGGTTTCTTCATTTTCACTTTCTTCTGAAAACGCGTCACACTGAGTTTTTTGACGAGACTCGATGGTATCGGACAGGCTTCTCCCAGAATCTGGGCTGCCAGAATTTCACTACAGAGCGGCGCAAACAGAAAACCTTTGGAGCCTAGACCGGCAAAGCTGTAAATTTCCTCATCCGCTTTCATCTTGCCGAGCAAGGGGAAATAATCCTGACTTTGCGCGCGTACCGAGGCACGACCTTGCCAGGTCTCGGTAGAAGCTAATGATTGTGCATATTCAGGAAAGACACTGTGGATCAGTTCGTAGTTGTGTACATGGTCTTCTGCCAGTACCTCTGCATCATCCCGACCTGGATAGAAAGAAGCGCCCAAGATCAGATGTTCTGCATCCAGTTGCATACAATAACCGCCATAGCTATAGGCAATATTTTCACTTAAAGGCTGGGCTTGATTATTCACCCAGCTGACCTGTCCGCGAATCGGTTTCAAAACCGGATAATCTGCAAAAAATTGTACTGTTTCTAGCGCAGTACAGACAATGACATGATCAAATTCACCTAGATTCTGTTCATCTGAAAAGAGCTGAGGTTTTGTAGCCGCTTCAATATAACTAATTTTGGCCTGTTTATATTGAATATTCGGATGCTGCAAAATTTCATCACGCAATTGATGAGGAGAAACCGCACCAGCTGCTAACAGTTTTAAACTTGGAAATGCAGTTTGAATCTCTTGATCTTCTGTATCTTGTACAGCCAGAATTTCTTCAGGATATTCCTCTGCTAATTCCAAAAGCTGTTCAGGGTTTTTTAAGGCCAGTTGATTGACCTGAATCGGGCGGAAAGCCTTGAATTTTGCATAGTGCGTCAGAGCCTGTTGCCAGGCCAAGGTCATTAAATGCTCTGCACTTTGCTCAACCGGACAGAGTTTGGGATTGAGCAAAGCCAGTGGATTGCCAGAACCTCCGGAGAGGGGCGCTGACTGGTCGTAGATCGTGACTTGATGACCGCGTTGAGCGAATGCCCATGCGCTACTTAAACCACCGATTCCAGCGCCAATCACAGCGATTTGACGAGGTCTGATATTGGTCTTTGTATCTCGCTCAGTTTTTTTTTGAGTTGTTTCCTGCGCTGAAGATGGGTTGCTTTCCTCAGCCGGATTCCAGATCGCTTTCAGCATTTCACGCTTATGCTTAAAACCACGTGGGCGGGAAATTGAAATCCCATGATTTTTTAAGCCACGTTTTAAGACGCCAGCAACACTGAAAGAGGCGAAAGTGGTACCGATCTCGGATAAACGTACAATATTATTTAAAACATTTTCTTCCCACATGTCTGGATTGCAGGAAGGCGCAAAACCATCCAGGAACCAAGCGTTCACCGGCGCAGTTTTTTCAATTACCGGGAAAACATCATGTGCATCACCCAGCCATAGATCCAGACTGAATCGCTCTTCAGGAAAACTGAGACGATGACAGCCGGCAATTGGCATCGGATATTGAGAGATGAGTTGATGAGCTAAAGGCTTGAGTTCTGGCCAGGCATTTAAGGCTCGAATCAGATCGGTTTTAGAAAGAGGGAATTTTTCAACTGAAATCGCATGCAGATGACTGTGATTGTCCGGACGCACCTGTTGCCAGAGCTGCCACAGGGCCAGAATATTTAAACCAGTACCAAAACCCGTTTCACCGACACAGAAATATTCAAAAGGTTTTAAATCTGCCAGACGCGTACTGAGATCATTGCCATTTAAAAAGACATGCCGGGTTTCCAGCAAGCCATTGTCTTTGGAAAAATACACATCACCAAATTGCTTGGATACAGGCACATCAATACCATCCACCAATTGCCAATCCAGATCAGCAGTTTGAATTGCGTGTGACAAAACGGGTACAACCTTAAAGATATCGGGAAGGGCTATAGCTTACCATTGACGGCGACGTTTGGTATAAACATAGCTCGCGATCAGGAAGCCGAGCAATACCCCCACAGCCAGGGTTGCAGCGCCGTAGAGGAACATCTGGGCACTGCGTTCGCTTTGCAGTACTTGTACCTGAACCCCTAGATTGTCATTCTTGAGCTGCAATTCCTGATTTTGCGATAGTGCTTCCAGATTGGCTTTTTCCAGTTGCTGCAAACGGGTGGCCTGATCTTTGACTAAGGCTTTTACCTTGGCATCTTGCTGGGCTTTGAGCTTGGCGATTTCTTCTGCGGTTAACGGTTTATTTTCAGCAGGTGTCACCGATTGGGCAGAAGACGCTACGGCAGGAATAATGGCAGGTTTCGGCGTAGACTGGGTTTGGACAGTCACCGCTGTCCCTTGAAGTTGTGCTGTCTGATTTCCCTGAGTCACAGGAGCAGGCGCAACTTCGACTGCCCATACTGGAGAAATCATAAAACATAGGCCAATGATACTGGCAGTAACAACACGCATGAACCTTATCCTTGAGGGAATGCTTTATTGAATGGTTTGACATCGATGTGTTCGTACACACCTTCTTTTAAGAAAGGTTCATCCTGTAGCCATGTATCCAGCGCTTCACGACTGTCAAAGTCGACAATAATGGTACTGCCATAAAAACCGGCCTGTGGATTGGCTGGATCTTTAGGCATGGCACCTGCAACAATTAGGCGGCCTTCAGCATTTAACTGTTCCAGACGTGCAAGATGTTGTGGACGAATCGCGAGGCGTTTTTCAACTGTACCTTCCCGATCGGTACAGCTAACGACGAATAATGGCATGATGACTCTCAATCGTTTGTAGTTGGACTTATTCAGCGGTCTTAAAGTATTTGCGCAATACAATAAACTGAATAATGATAAAGGAAAACATCACGATCATGTCACCGAATGCGGTAAATTCGCCCCAATATTTTCCATCCATCCACAAATAGGCGAAAAAGGTATGCAGAAATGACATCAGTACGAACATGGCAACCCAAGCATAGTTCAGCTTGAACCAGCCTTTTTCACTTAGATTGAATACTGGACCAAATAACCGCTGGATCAGAGGCTTTTTATCCTTGCTAAACCAAGGGGACAGGAAGAATACACCTGCAAAGACCAGATTCAATAACACGGCTTTCAGACGGATATAGAAATCATCACTGAGGATCAGGGTGATGCCACCAAAAATCACCGTCATGAACAAGACAATCCATTGCTGCTTGTCCAGACGGAATTTTTGCATGACAAATAACGCACCATAGACGACCAGCATGGAAATAATCAGACCTGTGGTTGCAACAAGAATATTATTATTGTCGACACCCCCCGCAGAACCGATCAATTGCAGCAATTGATGGTCAGTGTCTTTTGGATCTACAGTTTTATATAAATAAAAGAAAATAATGAGTGGCACAAAGTCTAAAAGTGCTTTCATGTTAGAGTATCTAAATCTGATCAAATAAATGTCATAGTATAGAGATGCACGGCGTAGATTTACATACACATAGTAATATTTCTGATGGAACTTTCAGTCCTCAGCAATTAGTCGAAGCGGCTGTGGAAAAACTTGTCCATACTTTGGCCCTGACGGATCATGACACCATGGACGGTTTGGCATTGGCTGAGGAAGCCGCTAAAAATCATGAGATTAAGATCATTTCAGGGGTGGAAATATCCAGCCAGTGGTTACGTCCTGCCACCAAAAAAAACTATGGCGTGCACATCGTCGCGCTAAATATGCAAAATCCTGAGCCTTTACAAAAAGCACTCAATCAGCAAAAGAAAATCCGGGCTGAACGCTCTAAACAGATTTGTGATCTGCTGACACCTTTAATTGGTGGGGATATTTATGCTGATGTACTGACCAAAGTCGACAATATCCCTGATCGGGTGACACGGACACATATTGCCAAAACGCTGGTAGAAAAGGGGATTGTGACCCGTCCGCAACAGGCCTTTGATAAATACATCAAGGAAGGCAAGAAAGCTTATGTCAAATTTGATGGCTTGAGTCTTGAAGACACGATTCAGGTGATTCATGAAAGTGGTGGCTTTGCGATACTGGCACATCCGACCAAATATGATTTATCTGCGACCAATATTCGCTACCTGATCGAGATCTTTGCCAAGTTCGGTGGAGATGCCGTCGAGCTGCCACCGGCGATTGAACCAAGTTCCACCCGGCAGATGGTGGATCGAATGATTACTGAATATGATCTTAAAGTTTCGATTGGCAGTGATTTTCATGGCGATCACATGCCTTGGATTAAACTCGGTAATGTCCCGAGCCTTAAACCGGGTCAGATCGGGATTTGGGAGAGTTTTGTTTAGTCATTCCTTTACCTCGATCTTTTTTATTTGAGAGAAGATTTTCCTTTCGCTACTAATAGCAAAGGGCGAGGAAAGAATTATAAATTATAGCAAATTATGATCTTGAGCCTGAATCGGTGGTGGTGTTGGTTTACCTAAAGTCCCTAACAGTTCAATTTCAATAGTACGTACCATTGAGTCCAGTGGCAAGTCATTGCTTTGGGTACCAAAAGGTTCCTCAATTTCTGAACTTAGCGCATCTAGTCCCAAAAAGGTATAGGCCAAAATGCCGACCAGCAAAGGTGTAAACAGACCGAGCGTTGAACCCAGACTAAAAGGTAAAATAAAACAGAAAAAATAGACGGTACGATTCAGCAAGACCGAATAGGCAAAAGGCAAAGGTGTGGTCGCAATCCGGTCACAACCGGTCTGGACAATACTTAGTTCTGCTACATGATTATTCATCTGCATATAGATGATGTCGGAGATTTCACCTTCTTTGAGCGCCTGCATCAGCTCCCACTGAATCAGGCTCAATGTATATTGCGGCGCATTGGCCTGCTGATAAAGTTGGGTTACAGCCTGTTGGCTCATGCCACTGGTTTCTACCAGCTCAGTCGGATTGGCTGTCTGATGGCGAAGGCGATCGCGGAGTACATTGGCAAAGACAATCACATGCTGAATCACACGTTCACGGCGACCTTGAGACAGCATCCTGCAATCACGGTCAAAATGACGTGAATTGGCAATCAAAATGCCCCAAAGTTTGCGCGCTTCCCACCAGCGGTCATAACAGGCGGTATTTTTAAAACCAAGAAAAATAGACAGTACCACTCCAATCAGGGTAAAGCCAACCAAGGGTAATTCTGGAAAATGAAAATAACCAATATGTGACAAGCCACCAATGATGGCTGACATCAGCATCACCACGCCCAAAGGCGGTAAAACTTTAGGTAAAATCGTCCCCCGCCAGGAAAACAGCAGTTTAAAAACAGTCGGCTGGTCACGTACGATCATTTATTGGAATCATCACAATTTTTTTCATGATCTTGTGGAGTTGTGCCTGCTTTGTCAAGTGCTATTCAATACTGCATTTCCGGTTTGATGAGTTGCTGCTCAGCAAAGGAAAAACTGCCTTCCAAGGCGATGATGCAATGGTCAATTAGATGGATATCCACCAGCTGGCAGGCCTGTTGAATCTGATGGGTCAATGCCAGGTCGGCCTTGGATGGAGAGGGCCGACCCAGCGGATGATTATGCGCAATGACAATCGAGGTCGCCTGTTGGCTAATGGCATAACGTAGTAATTGATTAATAGAAATATCACATGCATTCACTGAGCCATAAAACAGTTTTTTAAAGGCAATTTTTCTTAAACTGGCATCCAGACACAGCACGGCAAACACTTCCTGAGTTTCACCGAGCAGTTCAAAACGTAAGTAATCTCTCAACCGCTTGGAATTGGTAAGTTCCAGTGCATCCTGTTTCAGGTGCTCGGCTATGTAACGCCGTCCCAGTTCCTTGACGGCCATCAGTTGGGTATATTTACTGATGCCCATGCCATGAAACTGGCTGACTTCCTGTAAAGGTGCATCGAGCAACGCAGTCAAATGACCAAAATGCTGAATCAGCAAGCGCGCCAGATCAACTGCCGAATGTTGCTGGGAACCGGAGCGCAGAAAAATAGCCAGTAGCTCGGCATCGGACAGACTTTCTGCGCCATATTGAATTAAGCGTTCTCGCGGCCGTTCTTGTTCTGGCCAGTTTTTAATAGAAAATTGCATAGTTATTAGACTTATTTATTATGAATTATCAGTTTTCCCGCAAGCCGATCTCTTGGGAATGCGATTATTTAATGCTATTGTGAGCCCCACTGCAACAGCAAGGTAATCTGTTTGTGAGCTTTGATCTAAGTGTAATTCCTCATAAAAATATAATTTTGGCCGTCACTGGCGGTATTGCTGCCTATAAAAGTGCAACTCTGGTTCGCCGTCTGAAAGATGCCGGATTCGATGTGCGGGTCGTCATGACTCACGGTGCACAGGCTTTTATTACACCTTTAACCTTTCAAGCCTTATCGGGCAATCCCGTACATACCGAATTGCTGGATACTGAAGCAGAAGCAGGCATGGGCCATATCGAACTGGCACGTTGGGCAGATCTGTTGCTGGTAGCACCGGCCAGCTGTGACACCTTGGCAAAGTTTGCCGCAGGTCTGGCTGATGATCTCTTAAGTACTTTATATCTGGCGACGAAAGCACCCGTCTGGGTGGCGCCTGCCATGAACCAGCAAATGTGGGCAGCCAAAGCAACGCAGCGCAATCTTGCGACACTGATCGAAGATGGTGTGCATGTGATCATGCCGGATGCGGGATCACAGGCTTGTGGTGATGTAGGTTTGGGCCGGATGCCTGAGCCGGAAGATTTAGCGCATCAGGTGACTGAATATTTCCATAAAGTCCAACGTGCGATTGCGGAAAAATTTGGCCTGCTTGCGGGCAAACAGGTCACGATTACCGCAGGCCCCACCCGCGAAGCGATTGATCCAGTGCGCTATATTTCCAATCACAGTACCGGAAAAATGGGCTTTGCACTGGCTGCAGCCTGTTATGCGGCCGGAGCTAATGTGACCCTGATAGCAGGGCCGGTCAGTCTGGACACCCCAAATGGCGTGCAACGTAAGAATGTTTCTTCTGCCGTGCAAATGCTGAATGAAAGCATGCAAATGCTGGAAAATGGTTGCGATATCTTTATTGCGACCGCTGCGGTAGCCGATTATCGTGTGGCACAGGTTGCCGAACATAAAATCAAGAAAGCCGGAGATGAGTTGAATGTCGCTTTAGTGAAAAATCCGGATATTGTCGCCACCATTGCCCAGCAGGAAAAACGTCCATTTATGGTCGGCTTTGCTGCAGAAACCCGCAATATTGAAGAATATGCTGCCGGAAAGCTGGTCGCGAAAAAGCTGGATATGATTGCCTGCAATGATGTTTCACGTGCGGATATTGGTTTTGCTTCGGATGAAAATGCCATGACAGTATTCTTTGCCGAGCATTATCAGCTGGACAAACGTGATCTGGAAAAAGCCTCCAAGCAGGAAATTGCCCAGCAGTTGATCGAAGCCATTCATGATGCCTTACATCGTGATCCATCCAGTGATGATGATTTTTAAAACGATCTGTATCGAAAAAACCCTGAATCCATCAGGGTTTTTTTATGGCTGATTTTTTATCATTAATTCAAAAAAACTATAGAAACCATAAATATTTAGTCTTAATCGAAGCGCCGTTTGTTTATTGTTTTTGCAAAAAAGCATAAAATGGATCACAGAATAAGCAAAGATAAAAATACTGCGTATATCAGCTATAAGCAGGAAGTGGAAAGAAAAAAAGATGGGCGCTATGAAAAAAATCATGATGTTATGGATGGTCGCCTGTCTGACTGGATGCAGTTATTTTGTCTCGATGGATGAGCTGGCCAAAAATATTCAAACGCAGATGCAACGTGAATTTAATTCCAATCGAGATTATCAACACTATCGTTTTACCGTGAAAAAGGTCAAAATTGTCCAGCGTCAGGGGAATGAGTTTCAGGCTATTTCTCATCTGAATTATCAGGGTGAGGAATATCCCATTCATGTAAAAGTCTTTAAGGTGGATGGGGGGTATAGTTGGTCGATTGAAGATGATGCCTTTGCTTTTATTGATGAAATTGAAATTGAAAAATATCGTCAGCAACTGGATCGAGAATTACAGCAACTGGCCTCAGCCTTGGATGATCTGGAACCTGTAGATGAACCAAACCAGAATGTCTCCGGCTCTCTGATCACACCCGTGGCTGAACCCGCATTACAAGATGTTTCTTATCAGGAAGAGCCGATTCCGGTCGGTAATATCACGGCGTATACGCAATAACTCATGCGCAATCGCTATAAAAAAGCACCGATCATCGGTGCTTTTTTTTTGTTTATGATTCCACTTGTTGATGCTCACGTACATAATCTTCGGTACGCTGCATGGCTTCCTGAATATTAAAGAGTGCAGTTTCTACATCTTTCAAGGTTTTAGCATTACCACCGCTTAAAGCCTGACGCCATTTGCGTGCACCCGGCAAGTTCTGGAATAGTCCCAAAATATGACGGGTAATAATGGATAAAGGTGCACCTTCGGTCATGCGCTGGGCAATATAAGGCAGCATCTGTTGCATAATTTCAAAACGATCTGGTGCATCCAGATTCCACAGTTGGCCCAGTTCAGCCAGTAAGTAAGGATTATGATAGGCTTCGCGGCCAATCATCACCCCATCCACATGTTTGAGATGTTCCAAGGTTTCGGCATAGGTTTTAATCCCGCCGTTGATCTCGATCAGCAGATCAGGACGCTCCTGTTTTAAACGGTAGACATCTTCATAACGTAGAGGTGGCACGTCACGGTTTTCTTTAGGCGAGAGACCTTTTAATAAGGCAATCCGCGCATGCACGATAAAATTATTACAGCCGGTTTTGGCCACGGTATCGACAAAATGCAGCATCTCCTCATAAGAGTGCATATCATCAATTCCGATCCGGTGTTTTACGGTCACTGGAATATCCACCGCATGACGCATTTCAGCAATACATTCTGCGACCAGATCAGGCTCCGCCATCAAACAGGCACCAATTTTATTATTCTGTACCCGGTCACTTGGGCAACCTACATTTAAATTAACTTCGTTATAGCCCCAGTCCTGTGCCATCTTGGTACAAGTGGCTAGATCTTTATGGTTTGAGCCGCCAAGTTGTAGCACGATTGGCTGTTCTTCCGTATTAAAGTCCAAATGACGTTTGGCATCGCCATAAATGATCGCACCTGTGGTGACCATTTCGGTGTACATAATCACATTCGGGTTAAACAGACGCGCAAAGAAACGATAGTCTTTGGTGGTCCAATCCATCATCGGCGCAACACTGATTCGTGGTTGAAGTTTATTTTCAATGGTGGTCAGATCAGTCATTCAAAATCACGCCTTAACGAAATGGAAGAAAGAAGAAGCAATCCATGCGAGCACTCAGCGATTGGTTTTTGGCTAAAACCGGATCGGCTGACGTCGCAAAAAGAGGGCGTAATACTAGCATAAAATCAGAAAAACCACCCGGCGAACTTGAGCTAGGTCAGTAAATCCAAGGAATGAAACAAGAAATAAAATTGGAATTCCCAGTCAGGTTGGAATGGTATATTTTGATAGGAGAAAGATGAAGATAAAAATTTTAGAAATAAGGAGAATAATCATGTTGTTATTGGAGGAAATTTATAAAAGCCATAAAGCACAAAATTCGGCACATTTTAATTTAAGAATTCATCGGGGCTTAGGCTGGTTTAAAAAATCGCTAGATCTGGATCAAGATCTGGATTTTAAGTTTATCAGCCTGTGGATCAGCTTTCAGGCGATTTATGCAGATGAGCGTGATCTTGTTCAAGATCAGAGCAAGCTGCAGCAGTTTCTAGAAACACTCTGCCAAAAGGATCTGGATCAGAAAATTAATCATATTCTCTGGGAAAAATACAGCCAGCCGATTCGCTCACTCTTGGCCAATCCCTATGTGGAGCAAAGCTTTTGGGATTATCGTCATCAGAAAATTAGTCTGGAAAGCTGTCAAGCTGACCTGGAAACACAGAAACAGAATATAGAGAATGCTTTAAAAGAACGAAATTCTATCGAAATTTTAGCTGGAATATTTCAGCGCCTATCTACCTTGCACCATCAGATAATGCAGGGTGGCGCCACGTATCACAGCTCGCTGAATTATAAATCATTAGAGGAGAGCTGCCGGATTCTGGCAGCCTTATTGCCGGTTCTTATCTGTATTTTATTAGAAAACTCACAAACTCTTGATCTGAATAAGCCTTATTATCCAGCGATGCAAGTCAGCTAAATATAGTCAAAATACTTATGCGGTTGTCTTAGTCTTAGCCTGATGCCATTGATCCAGCAGGGCGAACAAGGTAGCGCACAAAGCTAGCCCAAGTCCTGTCATACAGGTCATGCTCCAGCCCCCGTGATGCCAAGCATAAACCCCTAAGGCTGAACCACAGGCACCGCCTATAAAATACAAGGTCATATACAGTGAATTGACCCGTGATTTGGCATCCGGGCGCAGGCGGAAAATCACGTTCTGGTTACAGCTGTGCGTAATCGCGAGCCCCAGATTTATCAGTCCATAACCCAGAATATAACTGAGCAAGGATACCGCACCAAAATATAAAAACAGCCAGCTTCCCATCAGGATAGAACAACCGATCCAGCTCAGTGTTTTGATATGGCCACGATCGGCCCATTTGCCAATGAACTGCGTGGAAAGTGCGCCAAATACACCCACCAGCGTGACCAGTCCGACCATGACATCAGAAAGCTGAAAAGGTTCCTGCGTCAACAGCAGAGCGATGGTGGAGAACAACATACTCATGGCAGCAAAAGCACAGGCGCCTGTAAGTGAACGCAATACCAGACGTGGTTCCTGCTTGAGTAATATCCCCATAGATTTAAAAATTGCTGCATAGCTGATTCTCAGACGTGGCAGGCTCGGTAGTTTTCCTTTCAAATAAAAACTTAAGGCCAGCATGCTTATGCCACTGAGGATATAAATCATTTTCCAGTGAAACAGGTCGGAAAGTAATCCGGCAATACTGGTCGAGAGCAGAATACCGACCAGTAATCCGCTCATCAGGAAGCCCACCACTTCTCCGGTTTTTTCCGGTTTGACCGCCATGGTGGCTAAGGGAATCAGAATCTGTGCAGCCACGGAAAACAGTCCGGCAATGATAGTGCCGACCCAGAGCATTGGCAGATTTACCGCACTGGCACAAATAAATAAACCTGCTGCTGCACCCAGCATGAGAAAGGGGATCAGTTTGGTTTTATTCAGCATGTCACCTAAAGGCACAATAAACAGCAGGCCCAAGGCATAAGAGATTTGAGCAAAAGTGACCGTGAGCGCCACTTGTGATTCAGGTACCTGATAATACTGCTGAATCGATGAAATCAGTGGCTGGCAATAATAGTTCGCGCCAGCACATAAACCGCATGCAATCGCCATTAGCCATAATAAGCGCTTATTTTGACTAATATCGAGAGGCGTGTGCATAGGGCTAACCTTGTATTCAGACCGGAAGAATTGAAATGAGGAATAAGAATAATGTTCAAATTTAGGGCACTATAGGCCAGAAGTTCTCGCTTTAAAAGTAGAGAAATATTGCCAGCATTGAAAATTGTCAGAACTCAGGCAGCTTAAAGAAAGAAGTGCAATTTTAAATAGAAAATATGAGTGAATGTTTGCAGAATTTTTTATCTTTTGATAATGGGGTTGCTTCATTAAAGCGCAACTTAAAGTAAAAACAATAAAAAAGAGCACTGAGGTCAAAAAAGTGGAATATTTACTCTATTTTATTGCGCAAATTTGGTGCGAAAATGAGATTTTCCATTTTGAATCAAGTTCAGTACATTAATATAATAAATAGTCATCCAGCTTTTTTTCTACCCTTTATCTGACTGTTTGAGACCTGAGTCTTATAAAATTTTAGCGATTACTTTTTGTCAGATCTATTAATTGTGTCTGATGAAGATCTGCTCAAAACAAATTCTATCATTTCATAAAATACGATTTTAACATCTAAAACCAGTGCTCTTGCTTGAGTGCTAAATCTGTCAAAAAAGTCAAAACTAAAAAAACGGCGCAGCTAAAGTGCCGCTATCTATAGGGACTGGAGAAATTGAAAGTCTGCTTCTAAATCAGGAAATACAGCAATCATTGTCAGAATCATCAATGTAACAAAATAAATCAGAAATTCGCGCTTATTTACACCAGCAAAATCTGGATATTTCATTCAGTGGAATGAATATCGTTTATAAAAGCATCGAATATGAATAGCCGTTAAATTAAATAAATGTGCTATCACAGCATCATTTTTATGAATCATCAGTTCAAAATATAGGTATTTATTAAATAAATAGTAGGTGGTAATTTCAAACAGTTTGATTAGAATCCAAAAATTCAACAAGAACACATCCTGAGGGGAAGCATCGTTTAGGCGATGTTTACTTAAGAAAAATTAGCTTGAGGAACGCTCATGCAGATCGGAATTCCAGCCGAAACTGTTGTCGGTGAAAATCGCGTCGCTGCGACGCCAGAGACAGTAAAGAAATTGATCAGCGCAGGACATAGCGTGATTATCGAACGTGGTGCAGGGGTTAAAGCTGCCTATATCGATAGTGCCTATGAACAAGTTGGTGCCAAAATTACGGATGATGCCTATACTGGCAGTCAGTTGATTTTAAAAGTTCGTGCACCGAAAGGTGATGAAATTCAAAAACTCAACCCGAATACCACTATCGTGGCAATGTTTGATCCTTACCGTAATACTGAGCTTGACCAATTCGCGGCACAAAACGTGTCTGCATTTGCATTGGAACTTTTGCCACGAACCTTGTCTCGTGCGCAGAATATGGATGTCTTGTCTTCTCAAGCCAACCTTGCAGGTTACAAGTCGGTGCTTTTGGCTGCGGCTGAATATCAGCGCATGTTCCCGATGCTGATGACTGCTGCGGGTACGGTTAAACCGGCTCGTGTGGTGATCATGGGTGTCGGCGTAGCGGGTCTGCAAGCGATTGCCACTGCAAAACGTTTAGGTGCCATCGTTGAAGCCACGGACCTGCGTCCAACTGCCAAAGATCAGGTTGAATCTTTAGGTGGTAAATGGTTAGACGTACCGATGTCTGCTGAAGAGCAGCAAAAAGCGGCTGATGCGGCTAAAAATGGTTATGGCTGGATGCCGGGTGAAGAATACATTCGCGATCAGGCTGCAATTGTTGATAAAGCGGTATCGAATGCTGACATCGTGATTACCACAGCGCTTTTACCGGGTCGTGATGCACCACGTTTAATCCGTGCTGAAACAGTTGCGAAAATGAAACCGGGTTCAGTGATTCTGGACATGGCAGTAGAATCTGGCGGCAACGTCGAAGGTTCAAAATGTGGCGAAACCGTGCATACCGACAACGGCGTCAAAATTCTCGGCATTCCAAATATTCCATCGACGGTATCGACTGAAGCCTCTGCTTTATACGCTCGTAACGTATTTAACTTCGTGGAAACATTATTTGATGCAGATAAGAATTTTGTCCTGAATCAAGAAGAAGAAATTCAAAAAGCCCTACTTGTCACTCATGGCGGCCAAGTGCTGCTGAAACGTGGTTAAGGAGAAGACTCATGGTTGAAACAATTACGATTTTTGTCCTTGCCATTTTCGTAGGTTACTACGTGGTGTGGGGTGTAACACCAGCATTGCATACGCCGTTGATGGCGGTCACCAATGCCTTGTCATCGATCATTATTGTCGGTGCAATGATTCAGACTGTTGGCCTGCCGGTGATCGGCGTTGAAGGTAGTGTGGATTTCCAGACCATTAACGTGGTGAGCGTGCTTGGTGCAATTGCGGTATTCCTGGCCAGTATTAATATTTTCGGTGGCTTTGCCGTGACTGCACGTATGCTGGAAATGTTTAAACCTAAGCAAAAGAAAAAAGAGGGTTAATCCATGGAAATGATTCGAGAATATGCGGATTGGTTCTACCTGATTGGTGCCGTTCTTTTTATCCTGACGCTACGTGGTTTATCAGGTCCTAAAACTGCGATTGCTGGTAACCGTTACGGAATGATCGCGATGGCCATTGCGGTCGTGACCACCTTCTTTGTGGCTGAGAATCCAGTGGTCTGGATGATCATTGGCGCAATGGTGCTGGGTGCAATCGTGGGTATTGCCCGTGCACGTACAGTTCCAATGACCCAGATGCCTGAAACTGTAGCGTTGATGCACTCATTGGTGGGTCTGGCTGCGGTCCTGATTGCTGTCGCTGCCATTATTCACAACAACAAACTGATCGAACTTGGTCCAGACCTATTGGCTGCCAATGGTGTCAATTTCCATGAAATGAGCCGTGTTCATTTATTTGAACTGTTTGTGGGCTGTTTCGTAGGCGCGATTACCTTCACTGCATCAGTCTTTGCTTACGGCAAACTGGCTGCAAAAAAATGGGCAAAAACCATTTCAGGTGCATGGGTGAAACCGGTTCAGGCGATCATCTTTATTGCAATGTTAGGTTTTGGTGTTCACTTCTTCCTGACTGGCAATATGACCTCGTTCTGGGCGATGACAGGCCTTGCGCTGGCATTCGGCTGGGTATGGATTGCACCAGTCGGTGGTGGTGATATGCCAGTGGTGGTATCGCTACTCAACTCATTCTCGGGTTGGGCAGCAGCTGGTATTGGTTTTACCCTAGAAAACAACATGTTGATCGTTGCAGGCTCACTGGTGGGTTCTTCAGGTGCCATTCTGTCTTACATCATGTGTAAAGCGATGAACCGTTCAATCATCAACGTTTTGTTTGGTGGTGCGATGGGCGGTGCAGCTGCGCCGATAGCAGGAGCAGGTGAACAGGTTCAACGTAATCACCGTTCTGGCTCGGCAGATGACGCAGGCTTCCTGATGTCAAATGCAGACAGCGTAGTGATTGTACCAGGTTATGGTATGGCACAAGGCCGTGCCCAAAATGCGGTAAAAGAATTGGCTAACTTGCTGAAAGAGCAGGGCGTAACGGTTCGTTTTGCGATTCACCCTGTAGCAGGTCGTATGCCGGGTCATATGAATGTATTGCTTGCTGAAGCGGACGTACCGTATGAAGATATCTTGGAAATGGATGAGATCAACTCGGACTTCCCGGCAACAGATGTGGTGCTGGTGATTGGTGCCAACGATGTTGTGAACCCTGCGGCGAAAGATGATCCAACCTCACCAATTTATGGTATGCCGATTCTGGAAGCGCATAAGGCACGTACGATTATGGTGATCAAGCGCTCTATGGCAACCGGTTATGCGGGTCTGGACAATGACTTGTTCTATAACGACAAGACCATGATGATCTTTGGTGATGCCAAGAAAGTGGTGGAAGATATGACTAAAGCCATTAATGGTACAGGTCACTAATCATCTAAATCATTAGAATTCCCCCTAAGTCCCCCTTTAATAAAGGGGGATTTTTTATTTTATATCTTGGAAAAAGGATGATTGAGTGGTCATCGAACGTCTATGTTTATGATGAATTGATCCTAAAATACCAATCAAATCGGTGCATAAGACAAGATGAAAATTAAAGAAAAATAGCGAACAGATTGAGTTGTATTAATGCTTATAAAGTTAGATGAACAGGCAATAAAAAAGCGACCTACACAGGTCGCTTTTTTGAATATTTGGTTTTTACGCTACAGAGTCAGTATCTGTAGGATTGCGCCATAAGCTTTCTAGGTCATAGAATTTACGCGCTGTTGGAAGCATACAATGAACCACAACATAACCAAGGTCGATGAGGATCCATTCAGCATCACGTTCGCCTTCAATACCAAGAGGGCGGAAGCCAGCTTTACGTGCTTCTTCAGCAACGTTATTGGCCAATGATTTGATGTGACGTGTCGATGTACCGCTTGCAATGACCATAGCATCAGCCACATTACTGATACCGCTGACATCAAGCTCAACAATTTCTTTTGCTTTTACATCTTCAAGTGCAGCATGTACGACTTTTAAGCAGTCCTCTACAGCTTGAGAATTTGAATTCATAGTAAGATCGTGAGAATTAGAAGCGCTGGGCGATGGTTCTAAATTCATGGGGAGTGTAATTTCCTAACAATTATGCATGGTCTAATATAGCGGTTTTAGTCCTGAATTTCAAATGAAGCCGCAGTCCACTCAGTCATGCTCCGGAAAGAACTCAGCTTTCCAGTCAAAGGAATCATTGGAATGTCCGCTCGGTTTATACTCGGCAGCAACATAACCTTGATATTGACTATGTTTTAACCACTGAAATATATCATGATATTGAATTGAGCCCGTATTGGGTTGATGCCGTCCCGGACAATCCGCAAACTGGATATGACCAATCGAGGCAATATTTTCTTGCAAAGTTTCCAGTACATCTTCGCCCATCATTGCCATGTGGTAACAGTCGTACTGCATTTTTAAGGCCGGATGATGTACCGCTTCCAGCATTTCCTGTGCTTGAGCAACATTTTGAATCAAAAAACGTGGCATATCGGTGCCATTGATCATTTCAAAGACCGGTTCAATTTGATGTTCAAGCAGCATTGAACAGGCCATTTTCAGGTTACTCGCCAGCGTATTCAGGCAGGGTAAAAGATCACAGTCAAGGGGTTGTTTTCCTGCCAGAATGTTCACCCGGGGTACATTCAACGCCGTGGCATACTGGATGGCCTGCTCAACAGCATGACGAAACTCAATTTCCTGTCCTGGAATGCCGGCCAGACCATGACCGCCCTGCATCAAATCGCCTGCTGGCACATTAATCAGGCACAAGTTCAGCTGATGCGTGCTGAGCTGGTTTTGAATCTGGCCAATTGTGAGCTCATAAGGAAACTGGATTTCCACATGATTAAAGCCCTGTGCATGAGCTAGCGCGAAGCGTTCGATCAGCGGCACTTCGGTAAAAATCATCGACAGGTTGACGGCAAGTTTAATCATGTATGTCTCTTCAATATTCAGGGCTGCATCAATCAAGCGTTATGAATGTTTTAGTTGCTGGATTACAGTAGCCAGATCTGCTTCGGCAAAGCCTTGAGCCTGATGGGCCTGTAACTGTGATAATGCCTGAGTCGCGACTGGAACATCCAGATCAAAGCTTTGTGCCAGTTGCACGGCATTATTCAGATCCTTGGATAAAGTCTGCACTTTCCATTGCACCGGTTCAAAAGTTTGCGTGGCC
Source organism: Acinetobacter sp. USHLN143 (assembly GCF_037145695.1). Lineage (GTDB taxonomy): Bacteria > Pseudomonadota > Gammaproteobacteria > Pseudomonadales > Moraxellaceae > Acinetobacter > Acinetobacter fasciculus. The sequence continues at coordinate 16,539 of NZ_JBBCWZ010000031.1, read as the reverse complement.
ATACGGGGGGCCAGAATCTGAAAAGGCTTGGAGTCAGCAAAACCACCCGCCAGCGCGGGCGCTAGTAATCGTGTATCCACCCCGGCAAGTCCAGCCAAGGCGACCGCTTCTGCGATCAAGGTGCTATTCGCCGCCACAATTAGCTGATTACAGATTTTGGTCGCCTGACCGGTACCCGTATCACCCATACGGGTGACGCGCTGTGAAAGTACTGCATAGATCGGATCAAGATCTTCAATAGTCGCGGCATCACCACCGGCAAAAATCACTAGACTGCCTTGTTCGGCTCCAACTGTACCACCTGAAACAGGAGAATCAATCCAGGTTACTTTCTTGGCCTGTGCTTGTGCGGCAAGTGTTTGGGTTTGCTGTACTGAAAGGCTAGAGAAGTCCACAATGACTTGCTCCGCAACCAAATACGGTTCGATCTGAGCAAAAACAGATTGCACTGCCTGATCATCTGCCAGGCAGGTCAGAATCACCGGGTAATCTGTAATCTTATCCAAAGATAGCGTAGTTGCACCTAGATCCAGCAAGGGCTCACAGGCAGATGGTGTGCGGTTCCAGACTGCCACCTGAAAACCTGCTTGAAGCAGACGTGTGGCCATGCGAGTGCCCATCAGCCCCATACCTAAAAAGGCAATTTTAGTATCGCGATTCAACTGCATGCTTTGGTTTATTCCTTTCCTAGATTCAGACTGGGTTTATTTGTATTGGCGCGGTACAAACTGAACCTCTGGGTTTTTGTCCTTTTTACGGGCCAATTGACTGTTTTTACCCAGTAATAATTTCAGCTGCCATATTTTTTCCATACGCAAGGATTTATTTGGACGATGCTGCATGGCATCCAGTACAAATTTAGAGGCCATCAGCGCATCTGGAGAACGTTGCAGCATTTCTTCAGCCAAGGCTTGTGCTCTTCCTAGTGGCTGTTCATCGACATGGGTGATCAGACCGATTTCTTTGGCATATTCACCATCAAAAATCCGGGCAGTTAAGGTCAGCTCTTTGGCCAGATCAATACCAATCAGGCCTTTCAGGGAGCGGCTGAGTCCCATGTCTGGCACCAGTCCCCAGCGGGTTTCCATAATCGACATTTTGGTCTCAGGATGGGCAATGCGGATATCTGCGGCTAATGCCAGTTGCATCCCGGCACCAAAACAGAAGCCCTCCATTGCGGCAATCACCGGGACTGGCAATTCCTGCCAGACCAGAAATGCTTTTTGAAATAAGCTTTGACCCGGACGGATCAGTTCCCATGCGGCATAAGCACGATTTTTAGGATTATTTAAATCTGCCAGATCAATACCGGCACTAAAGACCTGGGCTTCTCCCGTTAAAATCACACATCGGATGCTTTTATCTTTTTTGATTTTTTGTGCAGTCGCGACCAGTTCGCGCAGCAGGGCAAAGCTCATGGCATTGCGTTTATCCGGACGATTCAGTGTAACAGTGGCAATGCCGTTATTTTTTTCCAAGCGCACGAGTGACATGGCATTCTTCCTTATTTTTCCTGGCTTGAGCATAGCATGCAGCCTTTAGGCTTGCATGACAGCTCAGTCACACTTCTTAAGTCATGGACTGAGCCACTTCAGAGGTTTAATTCAAATGTTGCTTCAAAATTTGCTGGGCAGCCTGTTCAATCTGTTCAACCACGGCTTTGAGTTCATCAAAATATTTCAGCACGTCCTGAACAAAGTTTTCATCGGCCTTACGGCGTTCTTTGCGCAGGGTTGAAACGAACTGTTCAAAGCCACCGGTGACTTTCTGTAAAGTCGGTGCACCGACATAGCGGGTCGCGCCGTATAAACGATGCAGCACATGTTCCAGTTGTGGGAAATCTTCCAGTTCAATCAGTTGCTGCATTTCATCGAGTTCATCCGCAAAGCTGTCCACCAGCATGCGTAACAGATCTACCGCCAGATCTTCCTTATTGGCTGCCAGTTGCAGGCTTTGCTGCCAGTCCAGAATATTTGGATCCAGAGCATCAATCACATTGGCACGTTCCAGTACCGGAATCCGTTTAAAATGCTCGGTGGTCCAGTGCGTCAAAATTTGGATAATCTGCTCGATCTGGATCGGCTTGGTGACATAATCATCCATGCCGTTTTGCAGCAGTTTATGTTTTTCATCAGAAAGTGCATGCGCCGTCAGTGCAATAATCGGCAGGCGGCTATGATTTTCAAAGGTCGATTCCAGCGAGCGAATAGCACGGGTGGTATCGATCCCCGACATGACTGGCATCTGAATGTCCATAAAGACCAGATCAAATGCTGGCTGTTCCTGTTCATAACGGCGCTGAATAATATCGATCGCTTCCTGCCCGCTGAGGGCTTTGGTCGTGGTGACATTGAGTTCAGCCAGCAAGGCTTCCAGAACAATCAGGTTGGGTAAGTGATCATCCACGGCCAGAATATGCAGGCCTTGACCATTAAATTCTTCATGCTGTTCCTGGTCGAAGACCGGCTGATTGCCGAGTAACTGAATCAGCGCGCTGCGGCTGAGTGGCTGATGCAGGGCACGGGCACGATGGTCATTGAGCATGCTTGGATCCAGTTGCATCTGATAACCATAGACAGCCAGATGACCCTGATAACGTGAACGGATTTCGCGTAACAAGACTTCACTGTCACCACTATGATCGACGATCAGCCAGGTATTTTCGCTATTCTGTAAATGATTCAGACGGCTAAACAGATCCAGAATTGATGCACATTCAATATGTTTAACCTGATAATTTTCCAGATAATGCCGCAGCACATTCGCAGTTGCCGGATGTGCAAGATAAGACACCACGGTCAATTCGCTAAAATCTGGATGCTCAATCACGGTATCTTCATCGACCAGGAACTGGGCAGTAAACCAGAAAGTAGAGCCTTTTTCGGTTGGAGCACGTTCCTGATTGTCTTCAAAACCAATCTGGCCATGCATCAGGCTGACCAGCTGTTTGGAAATTGCCAGACCAAGACCGGTACCGCCAAACTGACGGGTCACCGAGGTATCACCCTGCGAGAAGGACTCAAACAGCTTTTTACGGTCGGTACCACTCAGGCCAATGCCGCTATCCTGTACACTAAAATGCAGCACACACTGATCCATTCCATCATGTTCCATGCGTGCCCGGACAATGATTTCTCCATCCGGAGTGAATTTGATCGCATTGGAAATCAGGTTGGTCAGAATCTGTTTAAATCGTAGCGCATCACCAATAATGTGTTTTGGCACACCATCTGCATAATAGAAGGCCATATCAATATGTTTTTGTGCTGCCAGAGGTGACAACATGTCCATCACATCAAAAATCGCTTCTTCCAGATCAAAAGGTGCCGTTTCTAATTCCAGTTTGCCGGCATCAATTTTGGAAAAATCCAGAACATCATTGATCAGTGCCAGCAAATGCGCCGAAGACTTACGAATGGTCTGCAAATACAGGCTCTGCTCGTTGCTGAGATTGCCCTGACGTAACAACAGATGAATAAAACCATCAATACTGTTCAGCGGGGTGCGCAATTCATGGGAAATATTGGCCAGAAACACCGACTTGGCCTGGTTGGCCGAGATCGCCTGGTCGCGTGCCTGACGATAGGTAATATTCTGGACTTCTAAAGTGTCGAGGGTGCGGCGTAAATCGTCTTCGGTCTGTTCGGTATGTTCACGCAGTTCCAGAAAGCTGAAATGCAAACGTTTCACCACATTGGCGATATCACGTTGCAATAAACGCAGCTCGCCGGTGCTGTTAATCACCATATGCTGGCCGAGGGTATCGGCATTCAGGCGTTGCAATTGCATGCGAATCTCATACATTGGGGCGATCCAGCGCCGTGAGTAGAAATTCAAGCAAAGTAATAACAATAATAAGGTCAGTAATCCGGTCGCAATCAGTACGATCAGTACTCGGTAACGGGCAATTGCTAGCGGCTGGTTATCCAGTTCGATCGCCAGCCAGCCGGTAGAAAAAGTGTTTTCATTCACTTTAATGGCATAGATATGATTATCTTGATGCAGAATCGGACCAACAAAATTGCCGCTTTTCTCAAATTCTGGCCAAGGCGCCTGTTCCTGAAAACCAATGCCCAAACGGTTCTTGCCATTTTCATCCAGAACTGCTGCCCGAACCAGATGCTTTTCATTCAGCATGTTCTGCATGGCGTTGTGAGCTTGGTCATATTGCCATGGATACAGGTTCAAGATATCCAGGGCATATTCTGAAGTGCCTTGAAAGCGAGTCAGAATCGCAATGGCCATCTGCTTCTGCTGGGCACGTGCGGCATTCGAGGTCTCAGTCAACACCAGCATGGCACCGACACAGGCCAAAATGGTAATCGGCACAAAAATCAGCGCAATCAGCTGTCCATAGGCATGATTTAAGTGTAGGCGTTTAAACAGCTTTTTGTTGATCGTTGACATGATTTAAGCAGTATTTTCTTTATGCCTGGCATATTAGCATGCTTTAAATCGACAGTTAAAATTTAAGCATAATTTTTATAAAGCTTCGGATTAGCAGTTAAAAATACAAGAGATTTCAGTTAATTTTGCTCAGGTACAGCAAGACTAAGACGCACGAAATTTCAATCTGTAAAAGTGCCAGACTGAAATAGTATTTTCATCTTCATTAGCGAGCTGCTTCACCTGGCTAAATTATCGGGAAATGTAGTTTATGGCTTGATAGTGTGTGAGTTTTAGTGAGTTTTCTGAAAAAGCCTTGCTAAATGGGTGCAGGGAAAAGCATTTTTTCATACAATAGCCGCACCTCGATATAGGTGCAAATAATGAGTAATACCATCCCTGATTTTCAAGCAGATGAATTTTTGTTAGACCATTATGTAGGCAAAACGCCGCTGGTGCGTTTACAGCGTCTGGCAAGTCACACTCAAGCTACAGTACTCGCGAAACTCGAAGGCAATAACCCAGCAGGTTCGGTCAAAGACCGTCCGGCCTATAATATGATCATGCAGGCCGAGAAGCGTGGGCAGATCAAACCGGGTGACACCCTGATTGAGGCAACGAGCGGAAATACGGGGATTGCATTGGCGATGGTCGCAGCAATGCGTGGCTATAAAATGAAGCTGATCATGCCGAACAATATGAGTCAGGAACGTAAGGACGCGATGCGTGCGTATGGTGCCGAGCTAATTGAAGTAACCAAAGAGCAGGGCATGGAAGGTGCACGTGATCTTGCTGCTCAAATGCAGAATGATGGTGTGGGTCTGGTGCTGAATCAGTTCGGAAATCCGGACAATGTCGAAGCGCATTACCTGACCACGGGTCCAGAAATCTGGCAGCAAACCGGTGGCAAAATTACCCATTTTGTCAGTTCTATGGGTACCACCGGCACCATCATGGGTGTGTCGAAATACCTGAAAGAAATGAATCCTGATATTCAGATCGTCGGTTTACAGCCATCTGATGGTTCAAGCATTGCCGGAATCCGTCGCTGGCCAGAAGAATATCTGCCAACCATTTTCGACCGCAGCCGAGTCGATCGCATTATTGATATTCCACAAATCGAAGCTGAAAAAACCATGCGTAAGCTGGCACAGAAAGAAGGCATTAGTGCCGGAACATCTTCTGGTGGGGCAGTGTGGGCCTCGATTAAACTGGCGGAAGAACATCCGGATGCAGTGATTGTGTGTATTATCTGTGACCGTGGTGACCGTTACTTGTCTACAGGGTTATTCTCTGTACAAGATCCTGAATAATTATTTGAGCACTGTTTTATGCGCCTGCCTGTTTTAACTTTCGATATTGAAACCCAAACCGATCTCAAATCAGGCGCGCATCTGTTTGGTCTGGACCTGCCTGAAGCAGATCTGGATCAGGCCTTGACCAAACTGCGCCGTCAGGATTCAGGCTCTGATTTTCAGCGTCCGCCCTTGCATGAAATTGTCTGTATTTCCGGTTTATGGATCGATGAGCAGGGCATGAAGCTGTTTTCCTTTAGCCGGGAACAGCATTCCGAAGCAGAAATTTTGAAAAAATTCTTGTCCATTTTTGACAAGCGCCATCCAACTCTGGTCAGCTGGAACGGCTCACAGTTTGATTTACCAGTGATTTTATACCGCGCCATGTATCATGGACTCTCTGCACCGAGTCTGTTCGATCAGGGCGAAATTGATACGCAAAAGCGTTATAATAACTACCAGAATCGTTACCATCATCGTCATGTTGACCTGATGGATGTGATGGCCATGTTTCATGCCCGTCATTTCCAGAAGCTGGATGATGTGGCACATTTGCTGGGTTATCCAGGCAAGCGCGGTGACGGAGCCTATCGGGTTCCGGAATATGTCCGCAATCAGCAATGGACCGAACTGACGTCTTATTGTGAAGGTGATGTCCTGAATACCTGGCTGGTGTATATCCGCTGGTTGCTGTTAAAAGGCCAACTGTTATTGCCGGATTATCAGCATTTGATGCAAAGCACGATTCAATATTTGCATACTCAACCGCAGCATGCGGACTTTTTATCAGTTTGGCGTGAGACTTCGCAACGAACTGAATTTACCCAATTTGATTTTCCCATCTCCACACCCTAGGTTTTCATGAAACATCGAGCACAAGCACGTCCTACCCAGCAACCCGAGTACATTTTTCAGGTTGAGTCACTATCGCATGAGGGACGTGGCATCGCTCATTATGGTTCACATCCGGATCATCCGCAGCATAAACATGGCAAGAAAGTCTTTATCCGTTATGCCTTGCCGGGTGAAACCGTGCGTGCCCGCATTACCCGAGAAGTTAAAAAACTCGAAGAAGCCGACAGCCTTGAATTGTTGAGCGATGCTTCCGAGATTCGCGTAAAACCAGTGTGTCCGCATTTTGGGATTTGCGGTGGCTGTAATATGCAGCATATCGCTGCGGATGCGCAGATTGAACTGAAACAGAATGTGCTGAAATCGCATCTACAGCATTTTGCTGGAATCCAGCCTGATCAATGGCTACCGCCTTTACGTTCACAACGTGAAGATTATCGCCGTAAAGCCCGGATTGGGGTGCGTTATCTACCTTCCAAGGATCAGCTGGTGGTGGGTTTTCGTGAGAATCAGTCCAACAAACTGACACCGATTGATCGCTGTATGATCTTGGATCGCGAGTTTGGCTCGGTTACACGTCTTAAACAATTGCTGCAAGGTCTGAATGGTAAGGCCGACATCGGTCATATAGAATTGGCCATGGGGGATCAGGACATTGCGCTGCTGGTGCGTGAAACTGCAAAATTATCTGCCGGTGATGTCAACCAATTGCGCGAATTTACGTTACAGAAAGGCTGGCAATTGTATCTGCAGCCTGCTGGCAAAGAAACGCTCTCGCGGATAGATGATCCAGAAGCGTCTGCACGCTTACACTATGGTCTTGATGACTTTGATGTGAAATTCGGCTTTAATCCTCTGGACTTTACCCAGGTAAATTCAAGCATTAATCCGCAAATGGTACGATTGGCATGTGATTTGCTACAACTGCAACAGGGTGAACGGGTTCTGGATCTCTTTTGTGGATTAGGAAACTTTTCCTTACCTCTTGCGCGCTGTGTTGGTGCGTCGGGTCAGGTGATTGCGGTCGAGGGAAGTGATGAAATGGTTCGACGTGGGGCGGAAAATGCCAAAAACAATGGTATTGCACAAATAGCGTTCTATTCACAAGATTTAACCAAAGATTTCTCGCACCACACTTGGGCAAATCAAGGTTTTGATGCATTATTAATCGACCCGCCACGTGCCGGGGCAGAAGAAGTCATGCATTATATCCCTCAGTTTGGAGCTAAAAGAATCGTTTATGTGTCATGTAATCCTGCGACACTCGCCAGAGATGCAGGACTCTTGGTACAACAGGGCTATCGTCTCACCCAAGCGGGCGTGATGGATATGTTTACACATACTGGACATGTTGAATCAATCGCATTGTTCGAAAAAGAAAATCAAATAAACGATTAAAGAAATGATGTTTTTAAAAGTAGGAGACGGGTATGGTCACAGTACGTGAGCAACTCCCTGGACGACTCAATGAGTTGTCACAGGAGACGACTGTAGAACATGCCGAACAAGCACACCAGGATCTGACTGAATGGTTGGATCGGGTTCGTGGCATATTAGATGGCGCACCTTTAACGCAGCTCGAAGAAGTCGCCCACTTAACATTAGAAAGAGAGCTGCAAAGTACGGTTCAGCACCGCTCCAATACCTTTTATACCGGTATTGAGATGGCGGATATTCTGGCGCATCTGCATGTCGATGAAGATACTTTGTCCGCAGCCATGTTGTATCGTGCTGTTCGTGAAGGCGTCATGCCACTCAGTGAAGTACTAGAACAGTTCGGCGAACAGGTGCATAGCCTGGTCAAAGGTACGCTTGCCATGGGTAAGCTGTCTGAGCTGATCGAAAAAAATAAACGCTTGGAAGATCATTTCAATAATAACCAGCGTGAACATCTGTCTGGCATTTACAAAATGCTGATCTCGGTCACCGAAGATGTACGTGTCGTTCTGGTCAAGCTGGCCGAACGTACCTATGCCTTGCGTGAACTGGCCAATTCCTCGCGTGAGCGTCAGGAACGGGTGGCCCGAGAAATTCTGACCATTTACTCGCCACTGGCACACCGCTTGGGCATTGCTCAGTTGAAGTGGGAGCTGGAAGATCTGGCTTTCCGTTATCTTGCGCCGGAACGTTATAAAGAAATTGCTTCCTTACTGAATGAAAAGCGTCTGGAGCGTGAACAGTATATTCAGTTTGTGATTGATAAATTACGCAATGAATTGGCTGAGCATGGCATCGAAGCTGAAATTAATGGCCGGGTGAAACACATTTATTCGATTTATCGAAAAATGAAAAGCAAGAACCTGAGCTTTGACCAGCTCTATGATATTCGTGCGCTACGGGTACTGGTGAAAAGTGTACCGGAGTGTTACCACACTTTAGGTATTGTGCATCAGATCTGGCGCCACATTCCGCATCAGTTTGATGACTATATTACCAATCCGAAAGCCAATGGTTATCGTTCTTTACATACTGCGGTGATTGCCGAGAATAAGTCACTTGAAGTTCAGATTCGTACCCATGCAATGCATGACGAAGCTGAACTTGGGGTGTGTTCACATTTTAATTATAAAGAAGGCGCAAAAACCACAGATCGCTCCTTTAACCATCGTCTGCATTCCTTACGTGCGGTACTTGAGCATTATCAAGAACGCAATGAAAGCAGTGCACATAAAGAATCTGAAGATGAAATCGAGAATTTTGAGCATATTCAAGATTTTGAAGGCTTCGAAAAGATCTATGTGTTTAGCCGTGATGGTGATATCAAAGAGCTACCACGTGATTCAAGCGTGCTAGACTTTGCGTATCATGTGCATACCGAAGTCGGGAACAAGTGCTATGCTGCACGGGTGAATCAGCGCTATGTGCCGCTGACCTATACCCTGAAAACCGGTGAACAGGTCGAGATTCTGACCAAAAAAGACCGGGAACCGAACAGGGACTGGCTGGTTAATTCGCTGGGTTATATCAAAACGGCCCGGGCGAGAGATAAATTGCGTCACTGGTTCCGTCAGCAGGATCGCAGCAAGAACCTGGAAGTCGGCCGTGAAGTGCTGAACAAGGAATTGTCACGTCTGGCAATTCACCCGAAATCGATTGATTTGAGTGATTATTGCAACCACTTTAATGTCAAAACCGGTGATGACATTCTGGTGAATCTGGTCAATGGCGATATCAGCCTGCATGCCCTGATTAATCAGGTGAATCGTCATATGCATCTGGATCAGGACGAACCTGAACTGGTGCTGAAACCAGCCTTGAATCCACGTGCCAGCCATACGCTGTCAGCACACGGGATTCTGATCGACGGTCTGGATAACGTGGAACTGCATGTCGCGCAATGTTGCCAACCGGTGCATGGTGAGTCGATTGCCGGCTATATCACTCTGAATCGGGGGGTGAGCATTCATAAGGTGGCCTGTCCGGACTATGTGCGCATGATCACTCAAGAGCCTGAGCGTGCGGTAGAAGCCGATTGGGAAATGCAGCCGACTCGTGGTCAGAGCGTACAGATTGTGGTGGAAGCTTATGATCGACGCGGTTTGCTCAAAGATCTGACGCAAGTGATTTTCTCGGATCAGATCAATATCCGTCAGGTGAATACCATTTCGGAAGCGGACGGTATTGCCAATATGAAGCTGCTGATTGAAGTCAAAGGTCTGGCACAACTTTCCAAACTGCTGGCCCGTCTTGAGCAGCAACCAGGAATTATCAGCGCGCGTCGTCTGGTACAGGGTACTTAATTCCTGTTACCTAAGTTTAAAAAGCCTGCAATTCAATTGCGGGCTTTTTTATTGTAAGGTATTTAAATTACATGCATAAAAAAATAGACCAACAGACCGAGATGAGCGCGACTGAAATATTTGAACGTAGACGAAATAATCTGGCCAAGGTCATTGATCTGCTGATCGAGACACAGCAATTTAAAACTGGCAAAGAAATCTGTGAGCATTTCGGTTTGTCAGCCTCATATATTGCGCAATTGCTGAATAGCAAACGTCAGATCGGGGAGAAGGCAGCAAGGGAACTGGAACAACAACTGGGTCTAGATGTGCTCATTCTAGATCAGTCGACTGAACCAAAAGTTGAATTATCTCCAATTCCAGCGCAAGGTGTACTGTTGCAAATGCAGGTGGTGCAACAGCAGGCATTCGCACTTATCTCCCTGGATTCACCGCTCTCATTCAATCAGGATATTTTTCATCTGCAAGCACAGCATTATGCGATTCAGGTAGCAGGGCCGTATTATTTTCCCAGCTTAAAACCGGGCTGGTGGCTGGTTTGTGACAAACAGGCCGAGTTATCCACTGCAGGCATACTCTGTGTGTATCTGCTCAATGGCCTGCAGCTCATTTTACAGTTGGTGAGCGAAGCTCGGGATCATTATGAATTTCAAAGCCTGAATGAAAGCAGAAAGGTGGTTTTCCAAAAAACCGATATTGAGAAAATCCATCCAGTCATTGCGATTCTTCCCACTGCCACATATTCAAACGGCAGAAATAATTCAGCCCATCATAAGACGGGCTGAACGATGAACATGAAACAGAACAGATTATGGAATCTGGTTCTCGTCTTCAAATTCTGGCTTCACCTGAACAATAAAGTCCTGACGGTTTAGACCACGCCACAAGGCAAAGGCTGTACCAATATAGATCGACGAATAGGTCCCGACAAAGACACCAACAAACATCGCGATCGAGAACCATTTCAGACCATCACCACCCATCAGCATCATGGCAAGCACCACGAGCAATAAGGTCATAGAGGTATGAATGGTACGACGCAGGGTTTCAGTCAGGGCAATGTTAATGATTTCGACCGGTTCTGCACCACGAATCTTACGGAAGTTCTCACGGATACGGTCAGAGACCACGATATTATCATTCAGTGAGAAACCGATGATTGCAAGGAGTGCTGCAAGTACAGTCAGGTCAAATGGCCACTGCATCATCGCAAAAATCCCGAGGGTAACGATGATATCATGGAACAGTGACAATACTGCACCCATAGCCAGCTTGACCTCAAAGCGGATGGTGACATAGACCAGCATCAGCAGGAGCGCAAGTGCCACAGCACCGCCAGAACGGACATAGAGCTCATTACCGACCTGACCACCGACGACATCAACCTTGGGTACTTCTGCCGCATTATTTGGCAGTTGAACCGCTGCTGTAACAGCCTTGGTCAGGTCTTCAGCTTCGATATCTTCCTGAACCGGCATACGCACCATCAGGTCACGTTCAGAACCTAAAGTCTGAACCACAGCATCATTAAAGCCTGCCTGGTTCAATGCCTTGGAGACATCTTCAGGTTTGACCGGATTAGTATAGTTTAATTCGGCTGCCACACCACCGGTAAAGTCCAAACCCAGGTTCAGGCCTTTGGTGGCAATAAAGAAGATACTGGCAACGGTTAAGAGAATTGAAAACAATGCCGCAGGCATCGCAATCTTCATAAACGGAATAATGCGTTCGTCTTCCGGGCGACCGTACTGTTTTTGATTCAGTTGAGTATTTTCAGTCATCAGTGATCTCCTTAAATGCTCAACTTTTTCAAGTTACGTTTTTTGCCATAAATGAGCTGTACCACGGCACGCGTTACTGTAATGGCAGTAAACATCGAGCAGACAATACCAATCATCAGGGTTACGGCAAAGCCTTTGATCGGACCTGTACCAATCGCGAACAGAATGAACGCCACCAGGAATGTGGTCAAGTTCGAGTCGAAAATGGTGTTATAGGCACGATCATAACCGGCCACAATCGCCTGTTTTGGCGAAGCCCCCCATTTCATTTCTTCCCGTATTCGTTCACAGATCAGTACGTTGGCATCGACCGCCATACCAATGGTAATGACGATACCGGCAATACCTGGAAGGGTAAGGGAAGCGCCAATCCAAGACATGACTGTCAGAATCATCGCCAGGTTAAAGACCAGTGCAAAGTTGGCAATCACACCAAACAGACGGAAGAATACCACCATCCAGATTGCGACTAAGAGGAAACCGATCTGAGTTGAAAGTACACCTTTGTCGATGTTTTCTTGACCCAGACTTGGACCAATCACACGTTCTTCTACAAAGTACATTGGCGCAGCCAACGCACCTGCACGCAGCATCAAGGCAAGTTCAGCAGCTTCTTGCGGTGAGTCCAGACCAGTAATACGGAACTGAGAACCCAGTACTGCCTGAATGGTTGCAGCGTTAATCACGACAGATTCAGTATACGGGGTACGAACTTCAGTTTGAGTGCCGGTCGCAGGGTCTTCCACATAATTAATGCGCTGTTTGTTCTCGATGAACAAGACGGCCATACGTTTGCCGACCGCATTACGGGTGGCATCCGACATCAGTTTGCCGCCTGCGCTGTCCAAGGTAATGTTAACTTCAGCACCGCCTGTGTCTTGGCTAAAGCCACTTGATGCATTCTGAACACGTTCACCGGTTAAGATACGGTTACGGTTCAAGAGGAGCTGACGACCACTGTCCAGTGACTCATAAGCAAAGACTTCTGTGCCTGGTGGCAATGCACCCGTTGCCTGACCGGTATATGGATCAATATATTGATCATTCAGGTCAGACACCAGACGGAACTCGAGGTTCGCGGTACGACCTAAGACACGTTTCGCTTCAGCGGTATCCTGCACACCAGGAAGCTCAACCACAATACGGTTGCTGCCCTGAGTTTGAACCAGTGCTTCTGCCACACCTAACTCGTTAATACGGTTACGTAAAGTGGTCAAGTTCTGATTGACAGCATAAGATTCAATTTCTTGCTTACGCACATCAGTATAGTTTAGACGTAAGGTCGAACCGGTCTCGGTCGCAACAGCCTGCTGGGTAAACTCATTGCCATTACGGCGCAAGAAGTCCATCGTTGCAGAACGATCATCATTGTTGGCAAACTGCATCACAATGGTGTTGTTGCTTAAATTCAGGCTATTAAATTTCAGGTTGTTATCACGCAACTGACGACGTAGATCCGTCGCAGAGGTTTCCATGCGCTGGGAAATGGCCTTGTCCATATCCACTTCAAGCAAGAAGTGAACACCACCACGTAAATCCAGGCCGAGCTTCATTGGTTTGGCACCAATTTTTTGCAGCCATTCTGGGGTGGTCGGGGCGAGGTTCAATGCAACCACGTAATCATCACCTAAACCACGACGTAAAGCCTCTTTAGCTTTAAGCTGCGATTCACTTGAATCTACACGTAATAAAGCTGCATTGTTGCCAAAGCTATTGTCATGGGTGGCAATATTTTCAGTTTTTAAAATTTGCTCTGCTTTTTGTACGATGCTTGCATCAATTTGAGTACCGGCTTTGGCACCCGAAATCTGTACAGCAGGTTCATCTGGATACAAACTTGGCAGGGCATATAAGGTACTGATCACCAGGACAACCAGGATCAGTACATATTTCCATGCTGGGTAACGCATTCGTTTTCTTCTTAAAATGAAAAAGTCGTGCGAGGGCACGACTATTTTTGATTAAAGGTTATTTAAAGTGCCTTCAGGGAGGACTGAAATCACACTTGCACGTTGAACTTTGACTTCTACACCACGGCTCAATTCAACCACTGCGAAGTCACCTTCAATCTTGGTGATTTTGCCCATTAATCCGCCTGCAAATACCACTTCACTGCCAACGCCAAGGCTGTCGACCAAAGCACGGTGTTCTTTGGCACGTTTAGATTGAGGACGCCAGATCAAGAAATAGAAGATTGCAATAAAAACAGCAATCATCAAAAGGTTCGCCATCATGCTTGGTTGTTGTGCAGCTTCACCTGCAGCGTGAGCAGTCGAAATAAAAAGGCTCATTACATTTTCCTAAAATAAAAAACTGGTGATCAACTCGATAATAAATTGACATATTCTTGCAATTTACATTGTCTTTTTCCTCAGCGCAAATGCTGATGGATTAATCTTGCGGACAAGGTGGCACTTCCAGGCCACGGCGGGCATAAAAGTCATGAACAAATTCGTCAAATGTACCGTTGTCTAATGCATCACGCATCGCTTCAGTCAAACGCAGGTAATAGCGCAGATTATGAATCGTACCGAGCATAGAGCCGAGCATTTCTCCACATTTTTCGAGGTGGAATAAATAGGCGCGGGTGAAGTTGGTACAGGTATAGCAATCGCAATGTGGATCGAGTGGGCTTTGATCATGACGATATTTCGCATTACGGATCCGTACCAGACCGTCTGTCACAAAATAGTGACCATTACGTGCATTCCGGGTTGGCATCACGCAGTCAAACATATCGACACCACGACGTACCGCTTCCACAATATCTTCGGGCTTGCCGACACCCATCAAATAACGCGGTTTATCTGCCGGCATTTTTTCTGGAAGATAATCCAGAACCTTGATCATTTCCTCTTTGGGTTCGCCAACGGACAGACCGCCAATCGCATAACCATCAAAGTCGATTTCAAGCAGGCCTTTTAAAGATTCATCACGCAAGTCTTCATACATGCCGCCCTGAATAATCCCGAACAGTGCATTACGGTTTTTCAGCACGTCATGATGCTGGGTTTTACAGCGTTTCGCCCAGCGTAAAGACAATTGCAATGATTTTTGCGCTTCTTCATGCGTCGCAGGGTACGGCGTGCATTCATCAAAAATCATTACAATGTCAGAATTCAGCGTATGCTGAATATCCATTGAAATTTCAGGCGATAAAAATACTTTTGAACCATCGATTGGTGAGCGGAAGGTCACACCTTCTTCTTTAATTTTACGCATTGCGCCCAGACTGAAGACCTGAAAGCCGCCTGAATCGGTCAAAATGGGACTATTCCATTTCATGAATTCGTGCAGGCCGCCATGTTCACGAATCACATCCAGTCCTGGACGTAGATACAAATGGAAAGTATTGCCCAGAATGACTTGAGATTTGATCTCTTTAATGTCGCGTGGCAACAGGCCCTTGACCGTACCATACGTACCCACAGGCATGAACATCGGGGTTTCCACCACACCATTTTCAAGCGTTAAACGACCACGACGGGCACGGCCCGACTGACCTAATTTTTCAAACTTCATAGGAGTTCCACATCAAGGCGAAAAAACAGTTCGCTGATTGTTATAGCTAAAGGGCGCTATTTTCCTTGATTCTTACACTAAACGCCAGCATTGTAGAGCATTCGCTCTGTAATTTTATTTATCGCTGAAGCTAGAGAACATCCGGAGATATTGGCGGATGGGCAGAAAACTGCTGCAAGCGCTGCTGGATATCTTCCCGGCTAAGGGCGCAGCTGCCATCCGGCTCAGAGGCCATTGCAGCGATATGCTGGATCAGTTTCTGGATATAATATTGCTATCGACAAAGTAGGATTCCAAGGTCAGCAAATAGGCATCTTGTGCCACTTGCAAATAGTCATAAGGCTCCATCACCAGCATCTGCTCTAGATCAATCAAGATATCTTTGTCGTTTTGCGAGAGTTTCAAGCGTTTCTGTATGGCAGGTAAATGAGTAGTTTGTCTGGATGCCAGAAATTTCTGTAAATGAATATGCTCAGGATTAAGTGTCTGTGCAGATTGGCATTCAAATTCGACTTGGGTGGGCAGGCTCATGAAAAAAAGGATGCCATCCAGATCCAGACCATAAGCCTCAGAAAGACGATGTTTGGTCTGTTTAAAACTCTCCAGCAATAAATCCAGATGCGTCGCGTGCAGCTGTTTTTGTTGTGCCAATACCGGATGGCCAAAGCTGTGCTGGGTTTTAAAATAATCGGCCAGCAAGGTTTTAAAGGGAATGAGTCCAGAGTGGGGCAAAGCATGTGCCCGATAACGCCATTTCCGGACATTCCAGCGATCCTGTTCCGCCAGATATTGCTGAGGATCTTCCGGATCTTTAAAAATACTGCGTTCAGTCGAAATGGCCAGATCATCTAGTAACCTGAGTTCGATGAAATCCACTTAACCTTTTAGCATATTTTGGAAAGTTGGCTTATTGGGGTTCAAACAATAAGCCACTACAGCAGCCATGATATTCACCATGAAGTT
>NZ_JBBCWZ010000030.1:0-34010 GCF_037145695.1 Acinetobacter sp. USHLN143 | reverse complement strand
GGTAATATAGTCCATGAAAAAGCCTTGCTCTGAAATGTTTTGTCTTCGTAACCAAGATATTACAGATGCTAAGGCTTTTTTTTATTTATTTTTTATGTCGAACTCAGGTTAAAATAGAAATATTTGTCTCCATCCTAGCCGTAATAATTATTTCTACTATTATTTATCTTGTATGTCAGTAAGTTAGTAAGCCAAGAACCTCCTTCGGGAGGTTTTTGATAGATGGGATTTTTAAACTTGTTATCTAAAATTAATATTGAATGAGAGTCAAAATAGCTAAACACAACTTTACAAAGTTACCTTCCTAGGCGTTAGATAAATTTGAAAAGTGATGTAAAGTGACGCCCTTAACGCAAGGGGATATTATGAAAAATTTAGGCCTATTATTTTTTATTATGATTTTAGCGGGTTGCGGACACAGAGAATCTAACGGTCAGCAACCTGATCTAGAAACAATCAAGAAAGAACAGCTTGAATTTGCAAAAGAAGCCACTAAAGAATTCATTCCCAATCCTGATTCAGCTAAGTTCCGGAATCAAGTCGGGGATTGTGGGGAAGTTAGCTATAAGGAAGTAGGGGGCACAGATATTGATTTCCAGCGTTTCATTGTGCTTGAAAAGAATATAGTGCTTGTAGAAAATCAGATGGATCCAAAGCAATTTGAGCTTTCATGGAAAAGCTCCTGCACACCAAGTTGGAATAAATAATTATAAGGCCCTCATTTGAGGGCTTTACTTTATTCATCAGATGATTCGGGTGTGTTTGCTTGCTTCCTTGCATGCTCTAAAGCAACCTGTTGTGCTTCAGCTGCAGCAGTAGCTTCAATTGGTGGTTCTGATGCAATAGCTGCGGTGCCAGTGAATCCGAATAAAGCCAATATTAGAATTTTCGAATACTTTTTCATTTGAATTTCCTCTACGTCTCTAAAGCTTAAATTCAGTGTAGAGAATGATTTAAATCACGGATGTATCAGCTATGTCGGGATATGTAAGATATTCAAGGCTAGAGTTAGAAGGATCTAGTTTTGCGTAAGAATGCTTTTCGGTTGAAACTTTTTGTTGAGTTGCTTAACGAAATGTTTGAATGCTTCAGTAGGTAGCTACACTCTAAAGAAACTTCCCTAACTTCTAAATCTTTGTAACATCCAATAATTTTTTTGTAATATTTATGTTATTAATTGTTTGCTTTGCTTATCATATGAATGATGAAAAGTGGAGCACCGAAAATGCTAACGAAAACAGAAATCGTTGTTGTCATACTAATGGTACTAGCCTTAATTTTCATCGTTTATGAGATGGGACAAGGTGGTAGTTGGACTTTATAGAATTCAGCCTTTATTAAAGTTAAAAGAAAAGCACCTCCGGGTGCTTTTTTAATGCATAAAATTTATCTCGAGATTCCATCATGAATGACTTTTTCCTAGCAACAAATCGAAGCATCAAAATCAATGACATTGAAGTCCGCCAGATCCAGATGAAAGACTTTGATACCTGGGCAATGCATGCTGAGTTGATTAAGAACTTCATCAAAGACCAGAATCATTCAGATGAGATTTTGACAGGGCTATTCAAGGCTCATGGTGTACAGGTCATTTCGACCATGGCATGTGTCACTGATCTGAACAATGAATCACTGGTAGAACTTGCTGCTGATGAGCAGGGATTTAAAGAGCTACTTAAGGCGGTACTTCTGATCAACCAAGCTTACTTCAAATACGAAAAGCCTAAACGTGGCATTAAAAAGAAAGATGACTCCACCTGGTTTGATTCATTCCAGTTTCTGGTATCAATGGGCCATCGGCACAGTGAAATCATGGAAATGACCTACGGCGCATTCCAAGGTTATGTCAAAGCAGCAAACAAGCTGTATAAGCAGGGAATCTTCAATAACGCCGTTGCTGGTCGTGTGGCACAGTCTGACAAAAAGGGCTTTGAATCATTCAAGAAAGAAATGGTTTCTGATTGATCAAGTAGCACCCTAAAGTTATGATGTGGAAATAATAATTTAGGGGATTATAGTGGCTATAAAATTTTGTAAATCGTGTAAAAAGCCAATGAGGCCTACTGATACTCATTGCAAAACATGCGGCAAGGAATACAAAAACAGCCCAGTAATTTTGATCGTCATAGCACTTATTGTTTTCGGTGCTGGATATTTTGCTTGGGGGAAATACCAACAGAATGAAGCTGAAAAACTAGTTGCTGCTCAAGCAGAGAGGGATAAAAAAATCAGTGAAGCTAAAGCTGAGTTGCTAAATGCTGGTATAGATCCAGACGATGCACAAAAAGTCGCTGAAGTTAAAGTTGATAATGTAACCATTACCAATCCCCAACATATAAAGGTTTTTAACGAAATTTTTTCTGAATGGGAGGATGCAGAAAAAGTAGCAGCCTCAACTGGTCGGATAGCACTAGCCCAACCAGTTGCCAAACTACAAGAAATCAAAAGAAGGCTTGCAGCCGAATCATATGCTGGATGTATGGAAACAACTAGGATTTTATATGTTGCTGCTATGAACTCTCAGATTGAGGCCTATTTAGATTTCATGAGAGGGAAAGAGGGAGAGGCAGCAGCTCAAATAAAATTTATTGATTATGAGAAACAGGTTGAGCAGGCCAAAAAAGAATATATTAGGTGCAAGCCTACTCAGAATATGAGCAGCGTATGAAGCAAAAGCACCCTAGGGTGCTTTTTTGATGCTTCTCATATTTGAGAATCGCTTTTAGATTCTCAAGCCCTTCATAACAACTTGCGTGTAATTATGGTTAAGGATTAGAACTAACCTGAAAATTGATTATATAGTACAAAAGGCGAAAAGATTTCTCTATCACATGAAGAGAAATTGCAGCAAGGTTTAAAAAATTATAGGGATAAATATGAAAAACGGTTTATTAAGAGTGCTTGTTGTTAATGCAAATGATTCTATCGTTGTAGAAAAGAAGCAAACACTACCTATTACTTTAAGTGTAAATGGCCAGTTGATTAGTGGTGAATTAATATCAAGAAGTGAGTTTTTCACTCTCGAACAGAATGTAATCTTAAAACATCATGTAGATATTATTGATGCACAGATAGTCGAAGAAAAAGGCGAAATTCCAGAAACGCCAATGGATGAACTTCAATATCTTCATCTAAAAAATGCTGCGTATTGGGTGAATGGGGTTAAAGTTCCTTCAAGCCAAACAAGTATAATAGTCAACATAGACTCGGTAGATGCATTTAATCTCGGAATGCTGCAATCTAGCCAATAGACTCTTTTAATTATTGCATAAGCTCACTTCGGTGGGCTTTTTTTATACCCAAAAAAAGCAAAAAGCCCATGATTACGAGTCACGGGCTTTTTTGTGTTCACAACCTTATGGCAGAAGGAAGCAAACCATAGATGAATTTTAACCTAGATTTAAAGGTTGATAAAGCAATGAATCAATTATCAGAAAGTAAAGCATTAAGGCGCTGGACCTACATTGTCTGCTTCTTGGTGATTGTAGGTGTAGGGACATGGCAATTAGCACCCATACTACAAGCCATAGCAAAATTAATAGAAGTTCTTAAGTAAGCCGACCCAATAAGAGGTCGGTTTTTTATATCTGCTGCGCCTCAAGGCGCTTTTTTAATGCCTAAAATTTAGAGGCCCGTATGTCTGGTAAGAATTACTTTTAAACTGGTGATGGATGCTGACACCAAGGCATTTGTCTCCAATATGCATCAGTCAGAAAAAGCAGCAAAGGATGTATTTGCAGCACTTAAGAATGGATCAGCCAGTGTTGTAGGTGATACAAACAGTGCAACCAAAGAAGTAGATCAGCTCGGTACTCAGTCACAAGAAACCGCCCAACAAGTAAAGCAACTTGATAAAGAATTAGAGGCAACTTCACAGGAACTACAGCAAACTGAACAATCTTCAAAAGGTGTATCAGGAGAGTTACAGGGTTTAAAAACTGGCTTTAATGCTTTAACTGGCGCTTTAGCAGCACTTGGTATTGGCACCACAGCAATGGAGATTGCACAGACTGCTGATGAATATAAAAACCTATCTGGTCGCTTATCTATTGCAATCGGTGAGCATGGCAACCTACAAAAAGCCATGGATGATGTTAAAAATGTTGCCATTAATACCAACTCCAACTTAACCGCAACCGGTGATCTTTATGCTCGACTGACCAAGATTGGTCAAGAAATGAAATGGCCTCAAGAACAGGCGCTCGCATTAACTGAAACCATTAACAAAGCAACTCAAGTTGGCGGCGGATCAGCCGCAGCAAATGAAGCCGCTATCACCCAGTTAAACCAAGCACTCGGTTCGGGTGTCCTCCGTGGTGATGAATTCAACTCCATGATGGAGCAGTCGCCACGTTTAACCCAAGCTTTAGCAGATGGTTTAGGAGTTACTACCGGTAAACTTCGTGAGATGGCCGGGGAAGGTCAGCTTACCACGGATGTAGTCACCAAGGCTTTATTAAGCCAATCGGAAGTAATTAGTGCAGAATTCGCTAAATTCCCAACAACCATCGGCGCATCAATTGAAAACTTAAAAACAGCATGGACGGTCTATATTGGTGAGGCGGATGCTGCAACCGGAGCAAGTGCTAAAGTTGCGGAGGCTATTAAATTTGTCGCTGAAAACCTAGATACAATTGTCTCAACTTTGATGCTTGCTGGTCAGGCCTTTGTGGCTTATAAGGCCCTTAATATCGGCATGATGTTCTTAGACAAGGCGGCTGGAATCAGAGCTGCCTCTACAGCGATTGCACAAGAAACCACAGCAGTTGTAGCTAATACACAGGCGCAAATTGCGAATGCAGCAGCAACAAGAACAGTAGCTACTGCAAAAACTCAGTTGGCTACTGGTTCGGCTGCTGCAGCCACATCGGCTATGCGCTACCAGAAAGCGATTGCAGCCTTAAGTAGTACAGAAATACCATGGGCCAAACCAGTATTAAGGGTCTCGAATGAGGCTCTTTTTTATGACCAGGGTTTGGTGGTTTCTAATCAAGTGGATATTTGGCATGAGCAGGCAGGATCATTAACTCGGGCGATTAGATCCATTCATGAGCAAGCGACCGGTTTAAGTTCGGATGCGTATGTGATTTGGGAGGAAGGCGATAAGCGTTTTATCCATCAGCGCTACCTGCATGATGAAACGATCAAGCTGCGCCACAACCGTGAAACAGTCTGGCAGGAAATGATCCGTCGGCGTAAGACTTTTACTTATTCACATGAAGTAGCCCAGGTGTTTGAGCATCGCTTTTCATTTGAATGGGATAAGAGCCTTGAGATTATCACCAAGTCAGATTTGCCCTGGGATAAAGCCAAAGCGATTCATTATCGCAAGCATCCGGTTCAGCCTTGGCCAAAGCCTGAAACGCCTAAATATGAGGGCACTGGTGATTTAAATTTTATCTGCTTATGTCATGACGTTGATTCGCACAACGTTGTTTTAAATTTTGGTGCAGATGACTGTATTCCAGCACTGCCAAAAAGGAACTGGTGGTATATCGTGAATACATTAACAGCCGAGCGATTGGATACCGGCGAGAAAATCAAAGTCATGGATGGCACCTATAGCACCAGTCGGTCGCAATGGTGCTGGACCTATTCCATTACCGTGGCTCATACGGAAAAAGACAAGCTACAACCAATCAATGGTCAGCCTGTTATCCTTAAAGTTACGATCAATGGATTTGAGCATCATATTTTGCTTGAAGATCCAGAGGAGACCCGGCGTTTTGCCAGTGTTCTCTACACTTACCCAGGGAGAAGTATCACAGCTCTAAACTCGGATAAATATGGACCAACACGTTCATTTATCCAGGATAACGAGCGAACCTCTGTACAACTAGTTCAGGCTGAACTGGATCGAGCGAATAGCGGTACCAACCTGGACTGGAAGTTGATTGATGAACTGGGCTGGATTATACCGGTGGAGAGCCTGAGCTATGTCGAACTTGCACCAATCGATGCAATAAAGCAGGTCGCTGAATCAGGCGGTGGCTTTATCTATAGCCAGAAAGCAGGTAATACACTAAGCATCTTACCCCGGTATCAGAAAGGCTACTGGGACGCGATGACCGTGGATGATTACGACATTTTGTTATCTGAAAGCCTGGTGATGCAGCAGAACATTAAACAGAATGATGAATACATTGCTGACTTCAATGCCATCACGGTAGTGAATAGTCGAAGTGGTGAAAGTCTGAAAGTACAGCAACGCGGTACTTCAGGTGATATACCGTTAGAAGCAGTCACTGGTCCACTATTTAACGTCGTGTCAGGTGCCAGTTACGGTAAAAATGAACTGGTCAAAGCCAACATTCAGGAATTACATACTTTCGCTGATATCCCGGTAAGCTTCGATATTGGTGAGATGCTACCCGGAAAAACGATTGCGTTTAATGGCCAGTGGTGGGGTGTGATTGATTCGGTATCAGGTAGCTTTTCGCATGAAAAGGTCAATGAAACCATTACAGTGGAGCGTATCAGCCGTGAATAATCCCTTATTTGAACTGCGGAAGTTGCTTAATCCAATACATGCCGAATACATCGGCACCATTACATCAGTGAGGCATCCAGAGTATCGGGTACAGATCGATGGAGGATCTGGTCCAGTCCTTTGTACATCAGGCACAGCTTATAACCTGGGTGCCAGAGTATTTGTTTCCAATCAAGTGATCCTGCGGCCAGCACCAACAGGGCAGCATTCACAAGTAGAAGTTTAACGATCAACAAAATAACAGCACCTTCGGGTGCTTTTTTAATGTCAATAATTTAGGGGGATGTATGGCTAAAGGGGATGTATATGGACTTTCTTAGTCAAGTATTGGAAAGCATAAAGAACCATTCACACATCCTTTTTACGGGTGTGCTGGGTGCGACTTTTGGCTTTCTATTAAGCAAGGAGCCGACTCGGGATCGCTGGATAGGATTCTTTGCTGGCTTCATTTTATGTGTGGTCTTTGCTAAACCGGCAAGTTTATTTCTTGCTAGTGGTAACTATCCAGAGCTATTTGGTTTCATTCTGGGCGCTGCTGGTAAGAGTACAGCTGAAGCATTGCTGAGTTTGGCTCGATCAAGAGTTCTTGGTTTAGTCAAAAAGGAGAATGAAGATGCTGCTAATCATAAGTAAAACAGCGTTGGTATTATTTATAGTTTCATTTGCAATCATGGCATTTCATCCAAAAATTCAACTCCCAAAACACATCGATTTTCTATTGGTGTTGTCGATCCTTTTTGGGGCAGCACTTTTTGTTAAAGATGAGTATTCGCCAAGTCCGGCCGGAACCCTTTTTTACACTACAGTAAGTATTTTATTCGCACTATTTACCCGACAACTCTATATTTGGGGTAAGGGTGGTGCACGTCCTAAATTTTTTAATACGGATAAAGATGGTGACAACCCATGAAACATATTTTTGATTTCTTGCGAAAGATTAGCGGCGGCAAACTCACCCAGAAACAGGTTGATGCTGCTGACAAACTGATTGCAACTGCTTACGATGATGTCACCAGTATGCTGGGTATCGCTACGGATGAAATGAGCATCAGCCCAAGTGGTATTGATCTGATCCGTAATTTTGAAAGCCTACGGCTCAATGCCTACGATGATGGCGTGGGGGTATGGACCATTGGTTATGGCACCACAAAATACCTAAATGCTATTCGTGTCAAAAAAGGGGATACCTGCACACTGGAACAAGCCAAAAGCTACATGCAACATGACTTGAAAAAATTCGAGCAAACCGTCAATAGCGCAGTCAATGTTCCGATCAATCAGAATCAGTTTGATGCCTTGGTTTCATTGGCCTATAACATTGGACCTACCGCATTTGAAGAATCCACTTTGGTCAAAAGGCTGAATGAGAAAAATTATAACGCGGCAGCTGATCAATTTGGCTTATGGGTAAATGCTCGTGGCAAACGCCTGCAAGGTCTGGTGAATCGCAGGAAAATTGAAATGGAGTTATTTTTAAAATGACTCTAAATCTATTATGGAAATATAAACACTGGATCGCAATTGCGGTCTTTTTCTTTTTATGGCTAGGGCAAGTTGCTTACACCAATCACTTAAGCGGAAAGCTGCGCAAGGCTGGTGAGCAGTGCACGATAAAAATTCAGAAAATAGAGCAAAACCATCTCAAAGCTCTAACCCATAAACAAAATCAAATTAACCAGATGAGTGCGGATTATGAAGCAGCAAAATCAGAGCAGCACGTGCAAGTCGAAACAGTTACGCGTGAAGTGCAAAAGATCATTGATCGTCCTGTGTATCTCAACCATTGCTTTGATGATGATGGCCTGCAGCAACTCAACTCAACTCACTTATCACCAGTGGTGCCAGTAAACCTCCTTGAGTCTTGCCCTGATTTGCAAAAACTGGAATCAGGGCAGGGTAAGGTTGTTTTGGTCTGGTCTATTGATACAGTAGCTAAATATAGCGACTGCAAAGCGCGTCATGCTGCTATTGTGAAAGTTCTTAAATAAGACTGAATAACTCACTAGAGAACAATATTCTAATAAAATAGATAAATGCCCTCAAATGAGGGCTTTGTTTTTTACTTTAATAAATAATTCCTCAATAATAAAAATAAGGGTCTTGATTATTTCTAGCCACTTTATTGCACTCTTTACACCTAATACTCTCTATAGAATAGAGTCCACGAGTTTGCTTACCTTCGGCAGCAGCAATAAGATAAAAGTGCTGAGTATCGTTAAAACTATAGTCATCCCATGCTCCACAAACAGAACACTTAATAATTTTTCTATCGCAGTAAATGTGCGGCTTTTCCATTATATTTCCTCATTATTAAAAAATTTCTAAATTCTTCTATAAATATAAAGCTCACAGTTAAGGGTATCGACTTTAACTTAGTCGGAATTTTGATATAAAAACCTTAACTTCAATTTACCCCCTCCATCCATCCACAATATCAGCCCAGTCCTGCATCATTTTTCTACGATCTGCTAAATACTTGGCATGGTTATACGATGCACGTGTTTTATTCTCATCAGCGTGAGCCAGTTGAGTCTCGATCCACTTTTCATCATAACCAAGCTCATTCAATAGGGTGGATGCCGTAGCGCGGAAATCATGTGCCGTGACGTTCTGCATGATGTATTGCAGTGCACGATTGATTGTAGTGGCTGGCATCATCCCGCCCTTATAGACACCTTCAAAAACATACTTCTTGCGGCCAGTGAGCTTCTTCTGCTTAAGTAAAAGTTGATAAACCTGTTCAGACATTGGCACTACATGCGTCCTATTCTTCTTAGTTAGTCGCATGCCTTTTTTAAGCTGCTCCCGGGTTTGTTTTTCAAAAGTAATAGTTCTTTCTTCGAAGTCAATAAATGACCACTGCAGTCGACGCACCTCAATTGTGCGAAGCATGGTATAGAACAAAAATAAAATAGAATTGACCGTTGACTCAGCACCACCATAACTATCGATCCGCGCTCTAAACACCTTTCGTTCAGCCAAACTTAATGGTCTTGCATGTTCAACATCAGGCCGTGCAATGACTTCACGCACCGCATAAGTTGGATCATTCTCAGCTCTTAATGTCGCAATGGCATATCTCATCACAGAGCCAATTTTCTTCCTATTTTCAATTGCAGTAACTTCACCAGTGCCGCGATTATCCTGACTCTTAACACGCTTTACTGTATTTTGCATAATCTTCAGAACGTCAGCAGAGGTCACATCTTTAATATTTTTGTGGCCAATAACTTTATAGATATCCTTTTCCATCGCCCGATGAAAAGCATCAACATAGGTTTGAGATTTGTCCTTCAGTCGATCCGCAGCATATTCTTTTGCAATCGCCTCAAAACTATTTTCATCACAGAGCATAGCGGCTTTTTCTTGCTGACGATGCACAGCTGGATCGATATTGTTTGCAAGCAGTGATTTGATTTCATCTTGCTTTTGACGCGCCTCGGCCAAGCTTACAATAGGGTATTCACCCAGACTGATCATTGAGGCTTTTCCTGCATACCGATAACGCACACGCCACAGTTTTGTACCGGTAGAGCGAACCTCAATACATAGTCCACCCTGATCAGCAATACGGTATGCCTTTTCTATTGGTTTTAGTTTTTTTAGCTTGGTATCGTTAAGCATGTGAGTAACGCAAGAGATTAAATATTGTTACTCACTATATTACTCACAAAAGCGATTAATACAATTTAATTCTATTTTATGGTATTTAAGCCGAAACGATTGATAATAAAGACATAGGGATTTTAATTTAATGGTATTTTACAGTATTTAATTATTATGATAATTCTCGACCATTAAAAGCATGAGCTTAACCTATTGAAATTAATGCACTTAAATGTGCTAATGTTGTCCAGATCGTACTTTATTTATACGTGTTGCAAGCACTTGCCTGACACAACTAAATCATTGATTTCATTGTGTGAAAATAAAGCACGCTTCATCATAGCAAAAAATAGCCCCATTCGGCGCAACAATTTCGCTCAATTTATTGGCTTTAAAAACCTGTAGAAAATTAAATAAAATTTTATAATGATTTAAAGTAATAGGCTTACTCATAGAAAGATTTAAAAGGCTATTTTTTAGAGTAAAACTTAAAAATGAAAAAATTAAGGTCAAAGAGAGGTAAAATGCTTGATGAAAAAAACATCACTTGAATAATTAAGCTTTATATAAACTTTTCTATTGAAAGTAGATTTAAAGAAAATGCCTCATAATAGGCATACAATCCCAAATGAATCGCAAAATTTTCTTTACTGATATCTACTAAAAAAAGCTCAATTTTTATCCAAAAACAAGTAAAAATATAACAAAAGTAAGAAAAAGCAGCATATTTGCTATAAAAAGCTATGTTTCTTATACATTTTTATAGATACATGCACTATTTAGGTGCGCTAAAAAATAAAGCTGAAATAAAATAAATGAAGAATGCTTGAATATAGTGCATTTAGTTTTGCAGCTAGTATAATAGCCGCAAAGTATTTTTGTCACTTCATGATTTCTTATAAAGATTTCAAGATTTTATCTATACTTTTAAAAGTTGGTACGGTAATTGCTTAATAACTATCAACTGCTAACACGCACTTCACGGGTGCAACAAAAACATCGGAGCAAAATGAGCATGGCGAACAAGGTCCTTCAACTCATACAAGAAAGTGGCGCAAAATGGGTCGATTTTCGCTTTACTGATACCAAGGGTAAAGAGCAACACGTCACTTACCCAGCAGACAGTATTGATGAAGATACATTTGAAGACGGCAAAATGTTTGACGGTTCTTCAATTGCAGGTTGGAAAGGCATCGAAGCATCGGACATGATTTTACGTCCGGATGCGGCAACAGGTTTTATCGACCCGTTCTTTGCAGAGCCAACAGTTGTTGTAACTTGTGACGTCATCGAGCCATCAACTGGTCAAGGTTATGATCGTGACCCACGTTCGATTGCGCGCCGTGCAGAAGAATATTTGAAATCTACCGGTATCGGTGATACTGCATTCTTTGGTCCAGAACCAGAATTCTTCGTATTTGACGAAGTAAAATGGGAAATCGACATGTCTGGCGCGCGCCATACATTGATCGCTGAAGAAGCTGCTTGGTCAACTAACAAAGACTACGAAGGCGGTAACTCTGGTCACCGTCCACGCGTAAAAGGCGGTTACTTCCCAGTTCCTCCTGTAGATTCTTCACATGACATGCGTGCAGACATGTGTGCGCGTATCGAAGACATCATGGGTCCAGGTCGTGTAGAAGTACATCACCACGAAGTTGCTTCTTGCCAGTTAGAAATTGGTGTGAGCTTCAACACTATGGTGCGTAAAGCAGACGAAGTTCAACAGTTCAAATATGCGGTTTGGAACGTTGCGCATCAATATGCAAAAACAGCAACCTTTATGCCTAAACCAATGGTTGGCGATAACGGTTCTGGTATGCACGTGCATATGTCGATCTCTAAAGACGGCAAAAACCTGTTTGCTGGTGATGAATATGCAGGCCTTTCAGAAATGGCGTTGTACTTCATCGGTGGTGTAATTAAACATGCCCGTTCTTTGAATGCGATCACTAACCCTTCTACAAACTCGTATAAGCGTTTGGTTCCACATTTCGAAGCACCGATTATGCTTGCTTACTCAGCGCGTAACCGTTCTGCATCTATCCGTATTCCTTACGTGTCTAGCCCGAAAGGCAAGCGTATTGAAGCGCGTTTTCCAGATCCAATGATGAACCCGTACCTAGGTTTCGCGGCATTGTTGATGGCTGGTCTTGACGGTATTCAAAACAAGATCCACCCAGGTGAAGCTGCTGACAAGAACTTGTACGATCTTCCACCGGAAGAAGAAGCAAAAATCCCTACAGTGGCGCATAGCCTGGATATGGCGCTTGAAGCACTTCAAGCGGATCATGATTACCTGTTAAAAGGTGGCGTGTTCACGAAAGAAATGCTTGATGCTTATATCGAGCTTAAAACTGAAGAAGTTCGTCGTCTAAACACGACTACTCACCCAGTTGAATTTGATATGTACTACAGCTTGTAATTCATCACGAATTAAAGCGAAGAAAACCCGCGCATGTCGCGGGTTTTTTTGTATCATCTATTTATAATTTTAAATGATTGATGGGCTTAAATGGCACAACGTAAAAAGCACACCAGCTTTTATCCATGGATTGATCCAAAAGATCATAACAAAGGTTTTAAGTTGAACTTCTCTGAAGTGACTTATCTTGAAGTGGGGCGGACTCCCGAGGGTTATAAGCAGGCTCAATTTGTGGCGCTGAAAAATCCTGAAATAGCGCTGGATTATGCTTATCCAGAATCATTTTATTTGAGTGCTGAAGGTTTTATTTTAATTAAAACCCCACAAGGCAAATATGAAATCATTGCAAAAACAGATAACTGTTAACAATGAATAGTCGTTCTAGAAATCAAAATCAGCGTGTGCTGCTGTCAACTCTGCCTGTTGAGTTAAAACCGTGGCTGTATGCATCGGGTTCACTCACGCAACAACTGACCGATTTGGCGCAAGGACAATTCCATGTCGAGCCAATTCAAGAGCATTTTCAGCGTTTAAGCTTTGCCAATGCCAAATGGATGCAGATGTCACATCAGCATACTTCCTGGGTGCGTGAAAGTTATCTCTACGGCTCGGAACAGTCTCCTTGGGTGAAAGCCAAAAGCATCTTTCCGATTTTAAGCCTGCAAAAAAAAGCCCGAATTTTTCAGCATATTGGCACCAAACCGATTGGCTGGTTTCTGTTTCAGCGCACTAATCCACTGTGCCAGCGCCGGGTGGTACTTTTAGATGAGGGCTGGACCCGTCAGAGCTGCTATACTTGGCACGGCTGTAAATTTATCGTACAAGAAACATTTTTACCGGCATTTGAACACTTTATACAAAATTCACGGGCTTGATTTTTATGGCAACCGCACAAGCAATCACCTGGCGTGAGCGTCTTAGCGCCTATTATTATCTTTGTCGTTTTGATAAACCGATTGGGACTGAACTGGTTTTTTGGCCTACCATGTGGGCGCTGTGGATTGCAGCTCAGGGCATGCCACGTATTGAAATTTTAATTCCCATGATTTTGGGTGTGATTTTTATGCGGGCGGCAGGCTGTGCCATTAATGATTTTGCTGACCGTAAAGTCGATGCACATGTGGAGCGTACTAAAAACCGCCCATTAGCGACCGGGATTATCAGTGCCAAAGAGGCCGTAATGGTATTTCTGGTTTTGGTGGCTGCCAGTGCCTGCTTGCTATTTTTTCTGCCAATCGAAACTTTTTACTGGTCATTTGGGGCTTTATTTTTAGCGTTTATTTATCCTTTTATGAAGCGCTATACCCATTTACCTCAAGTCTTTTTGGGTGCAGCATTTTCCTGGTCGATTCCGATGGCTTATACCGCAGTTGGACAAACGCCGGATTTAACCTGCTGGCTTCTATATTTTGGTAATCTGGCCTGGACCGTAGCCTATGATACCCAATATGCAATTGCAGATCGTGAATACGATTTAAAGATTGGGGTGAAATCAACCGCGATCTTATTTGGTCGATATGATATTCAGATCATTAGCGCTTTGCAGGCCATTAGTATTCTTTTGATTGCTGTAGCACTTTGGCTAGAAAATTTACTGATTCCATTTGGTTTGGCTGCATTAATTGTTGTCACTCTCGATTTTATTTACCAATGGTTTAAAACTCGAGATAAAAATCCACATTTGTGTTTCTGGGCGTTTAGGCATAACCGCTGGATTGGACTGATTATTTTTGCAGGAATACTACTGGCTTTGAGGTAGTGACTGTCTATCGACTGAGAAAAAAGCGTCCTATAAGGATGCTTTTGTTATTGCCTAATCTATAAGGCTTGAGCTATGACTTTATTTTGTTATATTGGGCAGTGTAATTAAATGACGAAATTAAAGCAGGTTTGTTATGTCCGAGCAGCCACAGCCCCGCAGTGTCAAAAAGCTATTGATCTTCGGTACGCTTGCACTTTGTATTCCGGTATTTTTAATTAGTATGGCATTTCTTGCAGTGAATAGTGATGCTAAAAATCAGGAAAAATACAAGCAGCAGCAGACAGATATGATTGCGCGTATTGAAGCACGAGAAGCTGCGGAAAAGCTCAAAGCAGAGCAGGATGTTAAGGCAGATTCAACTCAAGCTGCGTCTGAAAGTAGTGCAACAGCACCTTAATCTATCTAAAATCCCTTTGCACTTGTCTAATACTGCAAATGTCTGTGTAGTAGATAGTTGCATGGGTTTCTGCAAACGATGATTTGACTGTAGATATTCGATACTTAGTAATTAGGCAAGCTGTATTCTAGAATGGAAAAATATAGCCACCCATCATCCGATCGGTGGCTATATTTAAATCATCTTAAAGCAATTCTTTGCGCAATTGTTCTGAAGATTTAATTGAAAGTAGGGCAGGTGCTACATCTAGGGCTGTTTTGGCACCATATTGCTGAGTTTGATTCAGACGGTAGCAGGCACGGGCATAAGCCACTAGAACACTTGCAGTAAACTCTGGATTGCTATTCAGCTTTAAAGAAAACTCAATCACCTGTTTTTGTGCATCACTGGTATTACCACTACGAATGACAAAACCGCCATGTGGCATATCTTGGTGATCTTTCAGTAAAGTTTCCTCACTGATAAAATTCACAGTCGTATTATAATCTGCAAAATAATCAGGCATGCTGACGATGGTTTGTTCAACTGTTGCTGCATCAGCTCCTTGTTCCAAGACCACATAACAGTCACGATGATGTTTATCTTTGGTGCTTAACTCAGGTCGTGCGCCACTGCGGACTTGTTCAATAGCATCAGTGGATGGAATGGTATATTGAACACCAGCTTTCACCCCAGGTACACGGCGGATCGCATCCGAATGGCCTTGGCTTAAGCCTTTACCCCAAAAAGTATAAGTTTCGCCATCTGGTAATAGCGCTTCACCAAATAAACGGTTAATCGAGAACATGCCAGGATCCCAGCCAATAGAAATCATGGCTGTTTTTTTGTTAGCAAGGGCGGGTGCATCGACTGCAGCATAGTATTCCGGAATACGTGCATGCGTATCAAAACTATCTACAGTATTGAATTTACTTGCAAAGATAGGCGCCTGTTGTGGCAAGTCATCTTTAGAGCCGCCACAAAGAATCAGCACATCAATTTTATCGCTAAACTCATTTAATAGTGCATCCATGCTATACACTTGAGTTTCTGCAAAGCAAGGAGAGACGCTGCTTGGTGAGCGGCGAGTAAAAATACCGACAAGCTGCATATCAGGATTTTTCTGGATGGCAGTTTCAACACCGCGGCCAAGATTACCGTAACCCGCGATACCAATACGAATAGAATTTTGCATAAATAAACGATCACTGAATAAAAAAACAACGCCAAAAATAAGCAAGGTGATGATGGCCAGAAATGGAACAGGCCAATCAGGTCATCTGACTTATATTTTGTTTTCGAAAGGATTATAGAGCGATAATTTAAACTTTATCACCCTAA
Organism: Acinetobacter sp. USHLN143; assembly: GCF_037145695.1. Lineage (GTDB taxonomy): Bacteria > Pseudomonadota > Gammaproteobacteria > Pseudomonadales > Moraxellaceae > Acinetobacter > Acinetobacter fasciculus. The sequence goes on along the minus strand of NZ_JBBCWZ010000030.1, from coordinate 18,010 downwards.
TCCTGCAGAAAGGCAGGTTTAACTGAGAATGCTTGTGATGAGACGCTAAATTGGACGAGGATAGGTTAGTTTTGAAGCATGAAAAGCTGCCGAGAAATTAAAAGCGGAGCAGGAGGCTTTGATTAATCCAATTCAAGCTGCAGCGAGAAATATCGAAATTGCAGCTTAATTTATTTTAAATCCCTTTGCAGTTGTCTGATAGTCGGAATCTGGGTGTATCGAATCACGGTATAGCCTGCTGCAATCAGCATGGCATCGCGTTCAGCATCTTCCTGCTCTTTGCCAATATGGCTCGGATCATCCAGTTCGACAATCGCCACTACATTATATTCACGATCAAGTACCACGAAGTCTGTGACTTTGCGATTAAATTGATTGCGCATTTTCATCTGATCGTGCGTGATCAAAGCGCTAAACGCGACTTGTGCCAGAATGTGATGATGAGGAAAGGCATCTTTCAGACGTGTAAACATCCTGCTTTCAAAAGCAGTAATGACGCGCTTCGGATAGAATTTCTTTTGACGGGTGAAGAGATGTGGGAAGAGCAGGCAAACTAATGCAAAAGTTGCCAGGCAGCCAATCACAAAAAATATAAACTGACTCAAATTAAACACAGATCACAAAAGGGGAGAATAAAAAAACCCACTTCGCAATGAGTGGGTTTCTTCAGAATCTTGGCTCTCCCACCTGGGCTCGAACCAGGGACCTGCGGATTAACAGTCCGTCGCTCTACCGACTGAGCTATGGGAGAATAGATTGGCTCTCCAACCTGGGCTCGAACCAGGGACCTGCGGATTAACAGTCCGTCGCTCTACCGACTGAGCTATTGGAGAATCTGACAGCGATTATAGAGAGATTTGAAAAGGGGTCAAGGCACTTTTAGAAAAAAGCTGAAGAAATTGAATCAAGTGTTTTAAAAATAGTCGAAAAGGTTTGTAGTTTAAACTGTTATGTTTATGTAAACCGGTCCTAACAGCAAAATCGCGATCAGCCTGAATTTTGATAAGTGATCTGGATCATAAGAAATGAGCGGTTGATCGCGCATATAAATCAATATGATCTCAATTTAAAAAATACAGCTATAAAAAAACCCACTTCGCAATGAGTGGGTTTCTTCAGAATCTTGGCTCTTCCACCTGGGCTCGAACCAGGGACCTGCGGATTAACAGTCCGTCGCTCTACCGACTGAGCTATGGAAGAATATATGGCTCTCCAACCTGGGCTCGAACCAGGGACCTGCGGATTAACAGTCCGTCGCTCTACCGACTGAGCTATTGGAGAATCTGATCGGCATTTTAGGGATGAATAACCAGGTCGTCAATCAATTAATGTAAAGAAATGAATTGTTTGCTTCATAAATATTCATTTAGAGCCTAAAAATAAAAAAATCACCCGAAGTGGGTGATTTTTTTAGCAAAGAAATAAAAAATTATTTCTCAACACCTGCAGGCTGACCTGCATATTTCGCATTTGCATAATCCCAGTTTACTAGGCTTTCTAGGAAAGTAGAGATGTACTTAGGACGAGCATTACGGAAATCGATGTAGTAAGCGTGTTCCCAAACGTCAATCGTCAACACTGCAATTTTACCGTGCGCCATTGGCGTATCAGCATTTGAAGTTTTCATGATAGAAAGCTGACCGTTTACTTCGTCAGCCACTAACCAAGCCCAACCTGAACCAAACTGAGTAGTTGCAGCAGCAGCAAATTCTTCAGCAAATTTTTCATAAGAACCGAAAGCTTCGTCAATTTTTGCAGCCAAAGTACCAGTTGCTTTACCGCCACCGTTTTTAGCCATACAGTTCCAGTAGAACGTGTGGTTCCAAACTTGAGCCGCGTTATTGAAAACACCTGCTTTAGAAGCATCACCAGCAGTTGCTGTAATAATTTCTTCTAGAGTTTTGCCTTCAAGCTCAGTACCAGCGATCAGGTTATTCAGGTTAACCACATACGTATTGTGGTGTTTGTCGTGATGGTATTCTAAAGTTTCCTTGCTGATGTGTGGAGCAAGATCTTCGTAGCCGTAAGGTAATGCTGGTAAAGTAATGGTTGTCATGTTCTCAATTCCTTGCATTTTGCTGGGTTTTAACAATAAGTGGCTTTATTGTAATAGATAATCGGGCAGAAATGGGCATCGTGTATAAATAACAATACAGAATAAAGCCTGAAAATATATGAATAAAGCCACTGATCATAACCGTCAGTCGAATTAAATCGGATTGTTTAATTCGAAATAATCATACTCAATATTAAACTGTTCTGAAATAGCCTTGCCAAGGCGTTGCACACCGTATTTTTCAGTCGCATGATGGCCACAAGCATAATAATGCACATTCAGTTCCTGAGCTTCATAAAAGGTGCGTTCGCTCACTTCACCTGAAATATAGGCATCACAATCTTGTAGTGCCGCTTTTTGAATATAATCCTGCGCACCACCGGTACAGAAACCGACTTTATGGATTTGAGTTTTTTCAGCAGGAAGATGAATCGCATCAAAGCCCAGCTTTTCTGAAACATAATTTTTAAAATCTTCCGGACTCATTGGCTGTTTTAAATAGCCAATATTGCCAATTGGACGTTTCTCACTCGGATCAAGCTGTTCGATATTTTCGAGTTCTAATAAATCCGCAATGGCGGCATTATTTCCCAGTGTTGGATGACTGTCTAAAGGCAGATGATAGCCAACCAGTGAGATATCATGTTGAATCAGGGTTTTAATGCGTTTACCACGCATTCCCGTAATCGGATAGGCTTCTCCTTTCCAGAAATAGCCATGATGAACCAGCAATAAATCTGCGCCTTGCTCAATTGCAGCTTCAATTGCACTCTGGGAGGCGGTCACGGCACAGAGGATTTTATTCACTTCGGATTTGCCTTCAATCTGCAAGCCATTCGGTGCATAGTCCTTAAATTCACGTGCTGCCAAAGTCTGGTCACACCATTGAATAATATCGTTCAAATTCGCCATAAAATTCCTGTAAGTTTAAAAACTTGCCCATATTTATCTATAGGTCTAATTGTAACTAAAGCTGCACAAATCTCTGTGGAATTTTTTGTGTTTAGTTATGTATTTAGCATTACAATAGGACACAAATTACTTAGTCATCAACGAATTAAAATATTTTAGAGGATAGCAACGTGCGCCGCACCTTTACATGGTTACCCTGGGTGTTACTGATTTTAGTCATTATCGGTTTTTTGGGGTGGCAACAACTACAAAAACCAAAGGCACCAGTTGCGCCAGATGGCGTCAAAATGCCTGCTGAAAAAGTAGAGCCGTTGATTGATACGTCGCGCTCAGGAGGCGTGGTCTCCTACAGTGCTGCTGTAAAAGTGGCAGCCCCGGCTGTCGTGAATATTTTTACTACCCAAAAAGTCAAGCAACAGGCGCATCCTTTACTGACCGATCCGGTATTTCGTGAATTCTTTGGCGATCAGTTGCCTGACCAGTATGGACAAAGCCCGAATGAAAACAGTTTAGGTTCGGGTGTAATTGTACGTCCAGACGGTTATATCCTGACCAATAACCACGTGATTGCGCAGGCCGATCAGATTGTAGTGGCTTTGCAGGATGGACGTCGTGCCGAAGCTAAAGTGGTCGGAACTGACCCGGATACCGATCTGGCCGTGATCAAGATTGAACTGACGCAATTGCCAGTTTTGCCATTTAAACTCAGTGGCAATGAAGTCGGTGATGTGGTTCTGGCCATTGGTAATCCTTTTGGTGTTGGGCAAACCGTGACGCAGGGGATTATCTCGGCAACGGGCCGTTCAGATTTGGGTATCAATACCTATGAAGACTTTGTACAGACCGATGCTGCAATTAACCCGGGTAACTCGGGCGGTGCACTTATTGATGTCGCCGGTAATTTAATTGGTGTGAATACTGCAATTTTCTCGCAGTCTGGTGGTTCGCTGGGGATTGGTTTTGCCATTCCGGCCAAAATTTGTCAGCAGGTGATGAATGCCATTTTGAAAGATGGCCGTGTGGTTCGTGGCTGGTTAGGGATCAGCTTATTACCTGCAGAGCGTGATGATGTCCTGCAACCCAAAGAAAAAGGTGTGACGGTCGCAGAAGTGCTACCGAATGGACCTGCTGCCAAGGCTGGAATCCAGCGTGGCGATAAGATTATGAAAGTAAATGAGGAAGAGATTAGTTCTGCCTCACATCTGATTAATTTTGTGGCCTTGCAAAAGCCAAACAGTACCATTCAGATTGAAATTGAGCGGGCAGGAAAAACCATGATCCTAGAGGTTGTGGTGACTGAACGTAAGGCACAAGACAGTGCTTCACAATATATTCCTCTGCCAGGCCAATAAGTTTGATTAAAAAAAATCCCTCATGATGAGGGATTTTTTTTATACTTTCTTTCAGCATGTTCTGATACAAAAGTGAAATATTAAGCGTTTTATAAATCATTTAGCTTAGTGAAATAACATTAAAAGAGAAAATAAAAATGAATTTTATGACGGCAGATCAGGCCAAAATTTTATCTAATGTTGCTAACCTGAATATTGAAATGTATAAGCCACGTCTGGCGCAACTGATTGAAGATAATGCCCGGCAAGGCAATACAGCGGTACTGACAGTTTTTCCCAAACATCTGCCTTTGGAAGATATCCGTGCCTTGTCTGCCGAGTTAACAGATCTGGGTTATAACGTACGTTTTGAAGTACAAGAATTTTATTACAGCTTTAATGTCTACTGGCTGTAATTTTAACAGTTGTTCAAAAAAGGTCCTGTTTAGGCATATATTTTGCTGCGTTCATCTCATATTTAAACTATGAGAAATTTATGTCTTTATTTATTCATCATGCAGCACAGGCAGATGCACCTTATGTGGTGCTTTCGTCCGGACTGGGCGGACATGCCAGTTTCTGGAATCCTCAAATTAGAGTTTTACAGCAGCATTTTCATGTGGTTACTTATGACCAGGAAGGCTGTCATTCAGATTCTGAACTCTTGCCCACGCCTTATTCGATCGACCATATGGCCGGCCAGATTCTGGATTTATTGATCAATGATGGCATTCGAGAGTTTCATTTTATCGGGCATGCGTTGGGCGGACATATCGGCATGCAACTGGCGACCTATCAGGCTGAAAGAAAGTTTAAGCTGCTCAGTTTGACCATGTTAAATGCTTGGGGAGAGCTGGATGCTCATACTCAGAAGTGTTTCGAAGCCCGGACTTCGTTATTGCTCAATAGCAAGGCAGAGGCATATGTGAGAGCACAGGCTTTATTTCTTTATCCGCCGCAGTGGATTTCAACCCATATTGATCAGTTAACCGAAGCAGAAAATAAGCAGCTCCTTGACTTTCCACCGATCAAAAATGTTCTGGCACGCCTACAAGCCGTGCAGACTTTTAAACTAAACACAGAACATCAACAGGCACTCAAAGATATTCCTATACATCTGCTTGCCAATCAGAATGATTTCCTGGTGCCTTATCAACGGTCACAGCAATTACAGCAATGCTTGCCGCATAGTCAGCTAAGTTTGCTTGCTACAGGTGCACATGCATCTACTGTGACCGAGACAGATCAGGTGAATCAACTGATCCTTTCATTCCTGATTTCCCCTTAGTTTGAAGATTTTTTTAAAGCCAGACCTCGTGTCTGGTTTTTTATTTTTTCTAATCAATCATTTTTGTAGCATCAGCATGGTTTTTACTTCGAATTGATGCATGAACTGCAAATGCAAAAATTGCTACGAGTGCACTTGAATGAAACAATATGTTCAAAATTGACTCATAGGTAAAAATGGTTATTTTACTAAAAATTCAAAAAATAAAATATTAAGTAATTGATAATTATAAATTAAATATAGTTGGCACACGCTTTGCAATGTTTATCTTGTAAATAAAATTCCCGAAGTGGAATCAGAATTTTGAATAAGTGTTAAAAATAATGAGGTGTGAAAATGAAAATAGGTGTCTTCTGTCCAATTGGAAATAACGGCTGGTTAATCTCTGAAAATGCACCACAGTACATGCCGACTTTTGAGTTAAACAAACAAATCGTACAACGTGCTGAACACTATGGTTTCGATTTCGCACTCTCCATGATCAAGCTGCGTGGCTTTGGTGGCAAGACCGAATTCTGGGAACATAACCTGGAAACTTTCACCCTGATGGCGGGTCTCGCAGCCGTGACCAGCAAAATTCAAATTTATGCAACGGCAGCCACTTTGGTCATGCCACCGGCAATTGTGGCACGTATGGCGTCTACCATTGATTCTATTTCTAATGGCCGTTTTGGTCTAAATGTGGTGACTGGCTGGCAACCACCTGAATATACCCAAATGGGTATGTGGCCAGGTAATGACTATTTTGGTAAACGCTATGAATATCTGTCTGAATATGTACAAATTCTGCGTGAACTTTGGGCGACTGGTAAGTCAGACTTTAAGGGCGAACATTTCCAGATGGAAGATTGCCGTGTCAGCCCACGTCCACAAGCGGATATGAAAATTATCTGCGCAGGTCAGTCTGATGCAGGTTTAGAGTTTTCTGCACAATATGCCGATTATAACTTCGTGTTTGGTAAAGGCTTGAATACTCCAACAGCTTATGCAGAAATTAATGACCGCCTAAAAGAAAAAACAGATGTAACTGGCCGTGATGTACAGACTTATGTGCTGTTTATGGTGATTGCTGCAGAAACTGATGAAGAAGCTCAAGCCAAATGGCAGCACTATAACGATGGTGCCGACATGGAAGCGATTAACTGGCTGATGAATCAAGGCGGTAAAGATACGACTTCTGGTACAGATACCAATATCCGTCAAATGGCTTCGAGTGTATCTCCAGTGAATATCAATATGGGTACGCTGGTGGGTTCCTATGGAAATGTGGCACGAATGTTGGATGAAATTGGCGAGATCAAGGGTACCGAAGGTGTGCTACTGACTTTTGATGATTTTATTCAAGGCGTTGAAAATTTCGGTCAGAAAATCCAGCCACTGATGAAATGTCGTGATCATATTGTCATTGAAGATGCAGCACCGGTTATGGAGAAAAGCGCATGAGTGAATCAGTCGTAACAGCCGGTTTTACTGAAAAACTCGGCACAGGAAAAACCCTTAAAGCTGAACCCGAAGCGATTTGTCTTGCACCAGAACAAACAGCTTTGATCGTCATTGATATGCAGAATGCTTATACCTCGCAAGGCGGCTATCTGGATCTGGCGGGCTTTGATGTCTCAAAGACCAAGCCAGTAGTGGAAAATATTAAAAAGGCTGTTGATGCTGCACATGCAGCTGGTATTCAGGTGATTTATTTCAAAAATGGCTGGGATGCGGAATATAAGGAAGCGGGTGGTAAGGACTCTCCAAATTTCCATAAATCCAATGCCTTAAAGACCATGCGTAAACATCCTGAATTACAGGGACAGTTATTGGCCAAAGGTAGTTGGGATTTTGAACTGATTGATGAGTTAAAGCCATTGCCACAAGACTTGGTGATCGAAAAGCCACGTTATAGCGGTTTCTTTAATACCGCGTTGGACAGCATGTTGCGTGTGCGAGGAATCCGTAATCTGGTCTTTGTCGGAATTGCCACCAACGTTTGTGTGGAATCGACGCTACGTGATGGCTTCTTCCTGGAGTATTTCGGTGTCGCACTTGCTGATGCCTGCTATCAGGCAGGTCCAGCCGAAGCTCATGAAGCCAGTCTGTATAACATCAAGACCTTCTTTGGTTGGGTGTCAGATACTGCAAATTTTGTCGAGACCTTTCAAAAAGAAAGTGAGTAACTAAAAGAAACTAAATCAGCTGTAAGCGCATAAAGAATTAAAGATCAGAATTAAGGAAAAAATAGTATGCCTAAAGAAATCATTATTCCAGCAGGAACATCGAAACCATTAGCACCTTATGTACCGGCAACCAAGGCAGACAATATTGTGTATGTATCCGGTACATTAGCTTTTGATGAAAATAATAATGTGGTGCATGTCGGTGATGCCGCAGCACAGACCCGTCATATTCTGGAAACTATCAAGCGTGTGATTGAAGAAGCCGGTGGCAGCATGGATGACGTAACGTTTAACCATGTCTTTGTCAAAGACTGGGCAGATTATGCTGCGATTAATACAGTTTATGCTGAGTATTTCCCGGGAGATAAACCGGCACGTTATTGCGTACAGACAGGTTTGGCCAAACCTGATGCGCTGGTCGAAATTGCTTCGATTGCCCATGTATAAGCCGATCCACCTGATTCAATCTCATTACTAGATGCCCCAGGTCTGAAACTGAATATTGACTTGGGGGAGGGAGAACAGCATGAATGCCAAACTATCTAAAATCATCACAGAAACAGTTGTAGAAAATAACGCATTAAATAAGGTTTTGGCGACTAACGCATCAGATGACATCTTTACCCAGGTCGATCAGCAGATTTTCCGTCAGGGCATGTCTAATCTAGGTGCTGCAGTGAATGTCATTACCACGCAAGGCGATGCAGGAATGGCTGGATTTACCGCTTCGGCCGTATGTAGCGTGACGGATACACCACCAACGTTACTGGTGTGCCTGAACCGTTCTGCGTCAGTCTATGAAACCTTTAAAAAGAATCAGGTGTTGTGTGTGAATACCCTGGCATCACATCAACAAAATCTTTCCAATCTGTTTGGTGGAAAAACACCAATGGCAGAGCGTTTCAGTCAGGGGAACTGGAAAACTTTGGTGACCCAGTCGCCTGTACTTGAAGATGCCTTAGTCAGTTTTGACTGCGAGGTGGTCCAATGTTTATCCGTAGGCAGTCATGACGTGCTGTTCTGTGAGGTGAAAGCCATGTGCCAGAGTCAAGGCAATGCGCTGATGTACTTTAACCGTTCTTACTGTGAGCCACACAAAATGTGCTAAATCAATTCAGTCCTAATCAAGGAGGGGAAGCCGATGCAAGAAAAAGAAACGTGGTTTCCAAAATTTAAGCCTTACCAAGGCAATCTCGATACCACACCCGTGCAAACAGATGAATATCTGCCTGCTGGGAAAAGTATTATTCTCGGGTTACAGCATGTGTTTGCGATGTTTGGGGCAACCGTGCTGGCGCCACTTTTAATGGGGTTTGATCCCAATCTCACGATTTTTATTACCGGGATTGGCACCATTTTATTTTTCCTGATCACTGGCGGTCGATTGCCAAGTTATCTGGGGTCTAGTTTTGCCTTTATTGGCGCCGTGGTGGCGGTCACAGGCTACTCCGGAGCAGGGGCGAATCCCAATATCGGGCTGGCGCTTGGCGGTACCATTGCTTGCGGTATTGTCTATGCCTTGATTGGTCTGCTGGTCATGAAAACCGGTACCAACTGGATTGAAAAACTGATGCCGCCAGTAGTGACAGGCGTGATTGTGATGATCATTGGTTTGAACCTGGCGCCAGTCGCAATTAAGAGTGTTTCAGCGAACCAGTTTGATTCCTGGATGGCATTAATCACCATTATCTGTATCAGTGTGATTGCTGTGTTTACCCGAGGAATGGTACGCCGTCTGTTGCTGTTATTGGGCTTATTGTCTTCCTATCTGATTTACTTCCTTTTCACAAACGTCATGGGCTTCGGATCTGCGATTGATTTTACCAAAGTCAGTGAAGCAGCATGGTTTGGTTTGCCGAATTTCCAGAGTCCGGTCTTTGAAATGAATGCCATGCTGATGATTGCACCAGTGGCCATTATTCTGGTTGCAGAAAATCTTGGGCACTTTAAAGCGGTATCCGCAATGACTGGTAAAAATCTGTCGCCGTATATGGGACGCGGTTTCTTTGCAGATGGGGTTTGTACTTCATTATCCGCTTCTGTCGGCGGTACCGGGATGACCACTTATGCTGAAAATATCGGTGTGATGGCAGTGACCAAAGTGTACGCCACCACCGTATTTATTTTTGCCGGGATCTTCGCTATTTTGCTGGGACTTTCACCTAAATTTGGTGCGGTGATCAGTACCATTCCAGTAGCTTTATTGGGTGGCGCATCGATTGTGGTCTTCGGGTTGATTACTGTGGCGGGTGCCAAAATCTGGGTGGATAACCATGTTGATTTTACCAAGAACAGTACCCTGATTATTGGTGCGGTGTGTCTGATTATGGGGACAGGTAATTATAGCTTGCAGATTGGTGGTTTCGATTTGGGTGGTATCGGTACTGCGACTTTGGCTGCGATTTTGTTGAACCTGTTCCTAAATCGTGGTGAAGATAAAGAATTGCCAGCATCTGAACCAGCTGAAACCGTAACTGAGGTTGAGGCTAAGCCAGTCGCTTAATATGAGGAGCATTTTTTGAGTCATTCAATTGCATTTTTAGGACTCGGGGCAATGGGCTGGCATATGGCCTCCCATTTGCCAAAACTCGGGCATCAGGTTTGGGTCTGGAATCGAACTGAACAGAAAGCTGTAACGCATGCTGAAATTTTTGCAACTCAAGCAGTGAGTATTAAGCAGGCGGTTCAGGCAGATTTTATCTTTTCCTGTTTGCCGACCAGTCAGGATGTGGAAGCATTGATTGCAGCCCATCCACCCAAACAAGGTGCAATCTGGATTGACTGTACCAGCGGTGTACCGGAATCTGCCCAAAAACTGGCGAAGCTCTTGGAGCAACAAGGCAGTTTTTATCTGGATGCTCCAGTATCCGGTCAGACTGTTGGGGCAGAAAAAGGCACTTTAACTGTGATGGTGGGTGGCAATGAACAAGCCTTTGAACGAGCCAAACCGATCATTGATGCCTTTGCTGGCCTGATTGAATATGTGGGAGAAAGCGGTTCTGGCTTTGCGGTAAAAGCTGTGAATAATACCTTAATGGCGACTCACTTATGGGCATTGGCTGAAGGGCTGACTGTGCTGAAAGGGCAGGGTGTTGATTTAAGCAGTGCACTAAACTGTATTAATCATTCCAGTGGTAAAAGCAGCATGTCGGAAAATATCATGGCACAGCGTGTACTAAGCCGTGAATTTAATAAGACCTTTGCACTGGATCTATTACAGAAAGATATTGGCATTGCCTTGGAGTTGGTACAGCAACAGCAACTGGATTTATCAGTAATGTCTTTGGTTCAGCAAGAGTTTCAGCAGATTGCCAAACCACAGGCCAGTCAGCTGGATTTCTCCGCTGCGGTGCAAGGACTGGAACAGCGGACTCAAATTAAATTAAGAGGATAATCTTTTCAAACAATATTAAAGACAGTGTTAAAGACGTTATAGCTATAGATATATCAGTTTAAAATTTAAAAAGCCGGGAATTTTAATTCCCGGCTTTATTATTGATAAGCCAGTTAAATAGCCTAGGCAGTTCTTAATTCTGTTGATTTGTCTGATATTCCTGAATCACTTCAAGCGCTGCACGGAAGGCTTCCTGAGTAGCTGGGGCACCGCAGTAAGGCAGGCTATGCAGTAGTACTTCCTGAATTTCTTCAACTGTTGCACCATTATTCAAAGCGCCACGAACATGGCCTTTCAATTCAGTTGGGCTTTTTTGCGCGGTAAGAAAAGCAATAGTAATTAAAGAACGATATTTACGTGGTAAAACCCCTTCACGTTGCCAGGTCGAACCCCAGGCATGTTCATTAATCCAGTCCTGCAAAGGCTGAGTAAAAGGAACCGTATTGTCCTGAGCGCGCTTTACAAAGCTTGAACCCATCACTTCAGTACGGACTTTCAAGCCATTTTCATAATCTTGTTGTGACATCATTGACCCTCAATTTTATTATGAGTCTAGCTTAACGTTTTATCTCTTAAATACCATCGTGCAATAGTCGTAAAAAAGTGGCTTAATAGCCACTTGAGATATCCAAAGTGAAATCAGGAAATAACTTCACTTTGTAATCAAGGTCTGATTTAGATAAAAGTTCTATCTAAGGACTGGTTGAATGTGAAGGTGCACTTTGAACTGAAGTATCAGTACCTGTTGCATCTGCTTTCGAAATATGAGGATTTTCCAGCTCCAATACTTCCTGTAAATGCAAATCGAAGACATCAGTCAACATGCTGTCATAGCGACGCGCATTATAGTGCAGTAACTTATTGGCTTCTTCTTCATTAATAAAGCCTTGTTCATGCGCATCAGCCACATGATCAGCAAAACTGAGTCCCTTGAATTGACCTTTGTTTTCAGCTTTTTTAAAGCGATCCCAAAGCTGCTCAATTTCCAATAACATGGTGAAGGTTGATTCCATACGACCATTTACATCATCTTCCGCTGTGCTATAGAAAACATGCTTTTTCAGTACTTTCCGGAAAGCATTGTCTTCCATCATACTGTTGGCTACCTGCTGTTTTAGCTGGTCTGACGGTTTTTTCAATGGGCGGCCAAGTGGGAAACATAACAGTTTGACCATACCTGCTGCTGCACCTGATGGAAAGTTGGCAAACAGATCGAAAAAAGCTTCTTGCGCTGTATACAGAGACTTTTCTACCGCAAGCTGTGCATGTAAACGCTCATCTTCAGTCTTTTTGCTATGCTCAAAATATTTCAGAATTGAGGAAGCAATAAACAGATGTGCATGAATATCGGCCAGACGACCCGAAAGCATTTCCTTACGTTTGATATCCCCTGCGAGTAAACCTAGGCACATATCCGCAGTTAAAGCAAAGTTGGCACTCAGCCGATTAATGATCTTATAATAAGGCTGGGTGAAATCAACCGCACTTTGCGGCGCAGCACTTGAGCCACCTGTAAAGGCATAGGCAAAGGAGCGAGCAGTCCGGTTAAAGGTGTAACCCAAATGCTTAAACAGCAAGTTATCAAAAGGATTTAGAGCCGCTGCCGAGTCTTCTGCCTGTAAGAGCTGTAATTCTTCATATAGATAAGGATGGCAGCGCATTGAACCCTGTCCAAAAATCATCAAGGAACGACTGAGAATATTGGCGCCTTCGACGGTAATGGAGACTGGAATTGCCTGATAGTAAGGTGCCAGAAAGTTACGCGGCCCCATCTGAATGGCACGACCACCGACCACATCCATGCCGTGATTGACCACTTTACGCATGCCTTCAGTTGCATAGTATTTGGCAATCGCCGTCATTACGGCAGGCTTGCCACCCTGATTCAGACCACAGGTGACCAGATAACGGAAGGCTTCCAGCATATAGGTGTCACTGGCGATTTCACTATTGGCTTCCTGAACACCCTCAAACTTGCCAACTGAAATCTTGAATTGCTGACGAATACGAGAGAAAGCACCCACATTTAAATAAGTCATTTCTGAAGTAGAAGTAGACAGCGCTGGTAGGGAAATGCCACGACCGACTGCCAAACATTCCATCAGCATGCGCCATCCTTTACCGGCATTTTTTACGCCACCAATAATCCAGTCCAGTGGAATAAAGACATCTTTACCTTCCACTGTTCCATTCATGAATGGCGGTCCCGGGTTATGCCGTGGTCCCACTATTACGCCTTCATGACTGGCAGGAAGCAGGGCACAGGTAATGCCATATTCAGTCTGTTCACCCAAAAGATGATCCGGATCATACATTTTAAAGGCCAGACCCACCACTGTCGCAATTGGTGCCAAAGTAATCCAGCGTTTGGAAAAATTCATTCTCAGACCGAGTACTTCCTGACCTTCAAACTGGCCATAGCAGACTACACCGGTATCAGGAATCGCACCAGCATCGGAACCGGCCTCCGGACTGGTCAAACCGAAACAGGGAATTTCTTCGCCTCGCGCCAGACCCGGCAGATAACGGTCTTTCTGTTCTTCGGTACCATAATGCAGTAACAGCTCGCCTGGTCCGAGTGAGTTCGGTACCATACAACTCACGGCTGTGGTCAGAGATCGCGAAGCAATCTTGCTCATCACCCGACTTTGGGCAAAGGAGCTAAAGGCACGACCGCCGTATTCTTTGGGAATAATCAGGCCTAAGAAACCATGTTCCTTAATATATTGCCAGACATGATCAGGCAGCGCTTTCTGCTCATGGATTTCCCATTCATCCAGCATGCTGCACAAGGTCTCAACCTCATTGTCCAGAAAAGCTTGTTCTTCTAGCGATAATTTGGGATAGGGATAACTGTTAAAGGTTTCCCAGTTCGGTGCACCCATAAACAGTTCTTTTTCCCACCAGCTGGTTCCGGAGTCCAGTGCTTCACGTTCTGTCGGGCTGATACTAGGCATGGCATTGGCCAGTGCTTTATAGGCCGGTTTAGAAATGAACGACATACGTAAAGGGTCGATCATCACCACAAGGCTAATCAGGATCAGCGGAATGCCGAGAATAAGTGACCATGGGCTAATAAAGGCACAGACTACTGACATGACAATTAGTGCAATTGCACCCGCGCTACGGGAGAGCTGAAAATAGAAAACCGCCCATAAACTAAGTAATAGCAGTAGTACAGCAAATATAAATAGCATTGTTATAGTTCTCCAGATTTATACAACGCTGCCTGTGCCGAGATCTCATAGAATTTTTGTCACAGTTCATTCATTTTTTTTGTCGCTTGAGGATCGGACAGGTTCAGCATTGCACGTGTGAGAATGATCGTTTTCAAGTCTTGCAACGATATTTTTAAATCTTTCATCTATTTTTGAGATTGTTTGAAAAATGCTCAGTCTTCAAGTGAGAACGCGCAAAGAAATGTGAAGATAAGTAATGACTTAATCTTATCTAAAATAAAAAATGGCGTTTAACGCTGAGTAGAATTTCAATTATGGATATTAAAAAGCCCTCTACAAGAGAGGGCTTTTATTTCATTTGTTTAAACAGGACTAAGCTTCAATGGCCTGGACTGCAATTTTTTTTGCAGGATCCACTTTACGACGCACTGCTGGTACAGGTTCGCCGTAGTATTGGCGGTCGGCAAAGTAGCTTGAACGAACCATTGGTGCTGCCCAGATATTGCGGAAGCCGAGTTTTTGACCATGTTCGGTATAACGCTCGAATTCTTCAGGTGTCACAAAGCGGTCAATCGCTGCATGTTCTTTTGAAGGCTGCAAATACTGACCAATCGTCACATAATCTACGCCATGCGCATATAAATCATCAAGCAGGGCAAGCACTTCTTCTTCAGTTTCACCAATACCGACCATCAGACCACATTTGGTTGGTACGTCCGGGCAGTATTCTTTAAACATTTTCAGCAGGTTTAAAGAGTGTTGATAGTCAGAACCTGGACGCATGGCTTTATATAAACGCGGTACAGTTTCGATATTGTGGTTAAACACATCTGGTGGGCATTCAGTCATGATGCGCAGCGCGATATCCATACGACCACGGAAATCTGGCACCAGAATTTCCAGCAGGGTATTCGGGCTTAGAGCACGCGCTTCTTTAATACAATCTACAAAATGCTGTGCACCGCCATCCAGTAAATCATCACGGTCTACCGAAGTGATCACTGCATATTTCAAACCCAGATTGGCAATAGTTTCTGCCATATGACGCGGTTCATCTGCATCGAGTGCATTTGGACGGCCATGAGCCACATCACAGAACGGACAACGACGGGTACAGATATCGCCCATAATCATGAAAGTCGCAGTACCGCCACCAAAACATTCAGGCAGGTTTGGACAGGCGGCTTCTTCGCACACCGTATGTAATTTTTGCTGACGTAGTGTGGTTTTAATACGTTGAACTTCTTCAGGTGCCGCCATTTTCACCCGGATCCAGTCCGGCTTGCGTGGCGTTTCAACCGTAGGAACAACTTTTACAGGAATGCGGGCAACTTTTTCCGCACCGCGAAGTTTGACGCCCTGTTCAGGTTTACGGTTTTCAGACATATTCAACTTTTCCACTGTTTTTGAAGGGGGAGATACTCAAAGATAGCGCAGTTATTATAACGGACTTCGTTCTAAATAGGGCAAAAAGGGGTATTCATTTAAAAAATGTTCTTATCAAGCAATATATGTGAGTTAAATACACCAAATCAACAGGATTTACGTCATAATAAGAGTGTAGATTAAAGTGAATTTTTTAATTTTGAGGAGCGTTGAATGCCACGTAAAAAAGAGGTCGTTAGTGGGACTTTCGTTAAATATGATGCGGTAGTTCTAGGTTCGGGCCCTGCGGGCGAAGGCGCGGCAATGAAACTTGCCAAATCTGGTAAGCGTGTTGCAATCGTTGAGATGCGTGAACAGCTGGGTGGTAACTGTACCCATGTCGGTACGATTCCAAGTAAAGCATTGCGTCAAACAGTATCCAGTATTATCCGTTATCAACGTGATCCACTGTTTCAAAAAGTCGGGGACTGGAAGCAGTTCACCATGAAGCAAGTGTTGCGTCATGCACATAAAGTTATTCAACAACAAGTAGATACACATTCACGTTTCTACGACCGCAATAAAATTGATATTTATCATGGTCGTGCCTATATTCAGGATCAAAATACCATTTTTGTATTTAACCCAGATGGCATTAAAGAAACGCTGATGTTCAAGCAACTGGTCATTGCCAGCGGCTCGCGTCCATATCGTCCAGACATTCTTGATTTTAATCATCCACGTGTATTTGATTCAGACAAAATTCTGGATCTGGACTATTCCATCCAGAAAATCATTATTTATGGTGCAGGTGTAATCGGTTGTGAATATGCCTCGATCTTTATTGGTCTAGGACATAAAGTCGACTTGATCAACACCCAACACAAACTTTTAAGCTATCTGGATGATGAAATTTCTGATGCACTGTCTTATCACTTGCGTGAACAGGGTGTATTGATTCGTCATAATGAACAGATCGACTTTTTAGAAACATTTGACGACCATGTGGTGATGCACACGCAAAGCGGCAAGAAAATTAAAGCCGACGCGATTTTGTGGTGTAATGGCCGTTCAGGCAATACCGATGGTCTAGGCCTTGAAAATGTCGGCCTGAAACCGAACAGCCGTGGTCAATTGACTGTGAATGATCAATATCAGACTGAAGTAGAAAATATCTACGCTGCCGGTGATGTAATCGGTTGGCCTTCGCTAGCCTCTGCTGCCTATGACCAAGGTCGTTGCGCAGGTGCCAATATGAGCGGCGAGAAAGACGTTGCGCCGGTGACTGATATTCCAACCGGGATTTATACCATTCCTGAAATTTCTTCGATTGGTAAGACTGAACAGCAGCTGACTGAAGAAAAAATTCCGTATGAAGTCGGTCAGGCATCATTCCGTCATTTGGCACGTGCACAGATTACCGGTGATACTATGGGTGAATTAAAGATTCTGTTCCATCGCGAAACATTGGAAGTTTTGGGTGTACATTGCTTCGGTAATAATGCCTCTGAAATTATCCATATTGGTCAGGCAGTCATGAACAGCCCGAACAATACCATCAAGTACTTCGTAGAAACCACGTTTAACTATCCGACTATGGCGGAAGCGTATCGTGTAGCCACACTGAATGGTATGAACCGTTTATTCTAAGTGAGATATTTGACTTAGACAGAAAAACCGCAAGTCTTCACTTGCGGTTTTTTTATTGGAAGTGATTAAGTCAGTCAAGTTGATCAAATCGAATTTTTAAGCCGCCATTTTTCGGCATTCTTCAGCACAGCGGCGGCATGCTTCGGCACATTGCTGACAATGTTCATCTTCATGATGACCACATTCTTCTACACAGTAGTCACAGGCTTTCGCACAAAGTTCACATATTTCATGCATGAATGGAGATTGCTTTTGTTCCATACGGGCGCAAAGCTGACAGATATCTGCACAGTCCAGACAGCGCTGGATACACTCCCGCATCATCTCCAGATCTTCTTCTTTAAGACAGGCACTGGCACAGTTGGCACATGCCAGGGAACAGTTCATACAGGTTTGCACACAATCTGAAAATTGAAGCTGATTCATTATCGTTTCCTCTTTCCATAGGTTTATTGCTGATTTTCTAATACGCTAAGCAGAAAAAGGAAAATACACTAGGCAGATTAGGTGAGGAAAAGTAAACAGGCGCTTTGTTTTGTTAAGGAATTTACTATCTATAACCTGAGTTCGATGAAATATTTTAGCTTTTTAGCAAGTTTTGGAAAGTTGGCTTATTTGGATTTAAGCAATAAGCCACTATAGCAGCCATAATATTCACCATAAAGTT
>NZ_JBBCWZ010000029.1:0-35060 GCF_037145695.1 Acinetobacter sp. USHLN143 | reverse complement strand
TTTCGATTTTACTGAACACTCTTCAACTGCTCTCGGAATATTCAATAGATGAACTCAATGAGATAGCCACAATGGCATTAGGTATCTCATAGATGTGTAGATACCTATGCCTTCTAGGAGAGGATTAGGGAGAGGTAAATAAAGATAAACCCTCATCCCCCGCCTTCTCCCATAGGAGAAGGAGCTAAAAGCCTTAAATCGCCACCAACTCCCGAATACCTTTCTCAGGCATTTCACTGCCCACACCTTGCGCCACAACCTGCCCACGTGCCATCACGGTATAAGCATCAGCAAGTTCTTCAGCAAAATCATAGAATTGCTCTACCAACACAATCGCCATCTCACCACCATCAGCAAGTTTACGAATCACCCGTCCAATGTCTTTAATAATGGATGGCTGAATACCTTCAGTCGGTTCATCCAAAATCAGCACACGCGGTTCAGAAGCAAGTGCTCGTGCAATGGCAAGCTGCTGCTGCTGACCACCAGACAAATCTCCGCCACGGCGATGCTTCATTTCATCCAACACAGGGAAAATTTCATAGAGATGCTCAGGCACTTTGCGTGTCTTTGCGCCTTTAAATTTCGCCATACCAATGAGGATATTTTCCTCCACCGTCAGCGTTGAAAAAATATCTCGACCTTGTGGCACATAAGCCAAACCTTCACGTACACGCTGTTCAGGACTGAGTTTCGAAATGTCCTTGCCATCCAGCAAAATCTGTCCGGATTTAATCGGTAAAATACCCATCAGACATTTAAGGAGCGTGGTTTTCCCCACCCCATTGCGTCCAAGCACCACCGAACATTCACCCACAGGTGCAGTCAATGACACATCACGTAAAATATGACTGCCACCATAAAATTGATTGACGTCTTTGACTTCTAACATCGCAAGCTCCTTAACGCCCTAAATACTTTTCAATGACATCTTCATTGGCTTGTACTTCTGCCAATGTGCCTTCTGCCAAAATTGCCCCTTGCGCCAGTACCGTGACTTTTTCACTAATGGTGTCAATGAAGCTCATGTCATGCTCGACCACAACGAGGGTGTGATTTTTCTTGAGTTCTAAACACAGCTCCGCCGTGCGTTCGGTTTCGGCATCGGTCATGCCTGCTACAGGTTCATCAAGCAAAATCAGTTTTGGACGTTGCATCAGCAACATGCCGATTTCTAACCATTGCTTTTGACCATGTGACAGCAAGCCAGCAGGTTTATTAATGAACTCTTGCAGACGAATCTGCGTCAATGATTCATCCAAAGCATTTTGTGCATCGGGATCGAGTTTGCTAAAGAAACTCTTTTTCACCCGTTTGTCTTTGGGTGCAGCAAGTAACAGATTTTCCATGACGGTGAAATTTTCAAACACGGTCGGTTTTTGGAACTTACGCCCAATGCCTGCTTCGGCAATTTGTTCAGTGCTCATTTTGGCTAAATCGTAGTTTTGCCCAAAAAATGCTGTGCCTTCGGTTGGTCGCGTTTTACCGGTAATCACATCCATGAGGGTGGTTTTACCTGCCCCGTTCGGCCCGATGATGCAGCGTAATTCCCCGTTCGGCCCGATGATGCAGCGTAATTCCCCTTCTTCAATGTAGAGCGACAAATCATTTAAGGCACGAAAAGCATCAAACCAGACGCTGACTTTTTCTAAATACAGCGCAATACCGTGGGTAAAGTCCGCGCCTTGTTCTTTAGGACGACCATAGCCTTCAGTGGCATGACCACCATGCGGTTGTAGGATCTCGCTCATTCGCTACGCTCCTTTTTAAAACGGTCAAACAGACCAATAATGCCTTTTGGCAGAAAGATGGTCACCACAATAAATAACGCACCCAAAATCAACAGCCATGCTTGAGGATAAGCCGAAGTAAAATAGGTTTTTACCCCGTTAATGATGCCTGCACCAATTAGTGGGCCAATCAGTGTGCCACGTCCACCCGCTGCCACCCAAACTGCCATTTCAATCGAGTTCACCGGGTTCATTTCACTTGGATTAATAATGCCTGCTTGCGGCACATACAGCGCGCCTGCAATCCCTGCAATAACCGCAGAAAGCACCCAAGCAGAGAGCTTGTACCAAAGCGTACGATAACCCAAATATTGCAGACGGTTTTCGCTGTCACGAATTGCCCCCAACACCCGACCATAGGGTTTATTCATTAAATGACGTAAACCAACAAAACAGAGCAGCAATACCAGTGCGGTGATAAAGCACAAACTCGCACGCATCGATGCAGAGGTAATGTCCATGCCTAGAATGGTTTTAAAACCGGTAAAACCATTGTTGCCACCAAAGCCGGTTTCATTGCGAAAGAATAGAAGCGCTGCTGCAAAAGTCATGGCTTGAGTAATAATCGAGAAATACACGCCCTTAATTTTCGAGCGAAAAGCAAAGAAACCAAAAATAAAGGCAATGATACCCGGTACTAAAACCACAAGTGCCAATGACCAAAGGAAGTATTCCGTACCGACCCAAAACCACGGTACTTTCGTCCAACTGAGGAAGCGCATAAAGTCAGGAATGCTATCGCCTGCCGATTGGCGCATCAGATACATGCCAAAGGCATAACCGCCAAGGGCAAAGTACAAACCATGTCCCAGACTTAAAATCCCGGCATAGCCCCAGACCAAATCCAGTGCCAACGCCACCAAAGCCAAACACATGATTTTGCCAATCAGGGTGACCCAATACGCAGATAAATGCAGCGCTGAATCAGCAGGTAATAAATGTAGCCATGGCAATGCCAATAAGATGGCAAAGCACACGGCTATGGCGATACCGCTACGTGGTTTATCTGAAAGTAATTGTGTAATCTTCATGTGCTTACTCCACAAAACGGCCTTTGATGGCAAACAAACCTTGTGGACGTTTTTGAATAAACAAAATCACAAGCACCAAGAGAACAATTTTTGCCAGTACCGCACCAATACCAATTTCCAAGGCGGTACCGCTAATACCCAGACCAAGCGCTGCAAGAACTGCACCCCACACCTGACCTACACCACCGACAACCACCACCAAGAAGGCATCAATAATGTAGTTTTGCCCTAAATCTGGCCCGACATTACCGACTTGTGCCAAGGCACAGCCTGCAAGACCAGCAAGACCTGAACCCAAACCAAAAGCCATCATGTCGATACGGCTTGAACGAATACCAACGGCTTGCGCCATTTGACGGTTTTGCGTTACGGCACGAACAAAGAGGCCAAAACGGGTTTTATTCAGTAAATAAACCAACAACAAAAGCACTGCAATGGTAAAGACAATAATCGCAATACGGTTATAGGGCAGCATCAAGCTTGGAGTAATCGAGATCCCGCCTGACAGCCAGGAAATGTTAGAAACTTCGACATTTTGCGCACCAAAAGTCATGCGTACCAATTGCATCAGAATCAGGCTGACACCAAAAGTGGCAAGCAAGGTTTCCAACTGGCGACCATATAGCGGACGAATCACGGTACGTTCAATCAACATGCCGATCAGCCCACTTACCAAGAATGCCGCAGGAATCGCGGCGATTAAGTACCAATCGACATAGCTGCCCAAATAGCTTTTAAACAGGCTTTGCACTACATAAGTGGTATAGGCGCCAATCATAATGAGCTCACCATGCGCCATATTAATCACACCGAGCAAACCGTAGGTAATCGCAAGACCCAGTGCAGCAAGCAACAAAATACTGGCGGTACTTAAACCTGAAAATAAATGTCCTGTCCATTCACTGGCTTGAATACGGGTTTTAATACTGTTTTTCGCTTCAAGCAAAGCCGCTTTCAGCTCAGGATGGATAGTCGGCTGTGACAACTCATTGTCGATCATCGCCAAGACATCAGGACGATTAGAATCTTGTAAAATTTTTGCGGCTTGAATTTTGACGAGCACATCTGAGTTTTCATAATCCAGACGCGCTTTCAGTTGTGCCAAACGGGCTTTGACTTTATTGTTTTGTTCTTTTAAATACAGCGCATTGATATGTGCTATATCAAGTTCCGCAAGATTGCTTTCATAAATATCAATCGCTTCTAAACGCTCAGAGGCATCATCCGACTTCAACTTGCTTTGTGCCAAACCAAAGGTCAATGCTTTACGCAAGGTATTCACCAAAGTGACTTGTGCAAGGTCGCTTGGCCAATCTGCAACAGCATCTAAACTTGGATAACTGAGCAACTGATCATCGGCTTCTAAAATATAGGTTTGTCCTTGAGAATCGCTATAAAGCTGGTCGTTTTCAACATATTCTGCAAGCTGATCTAGCTGTTCGATACTGCCCGGCCATTGCTTCAGTAAAGCACGGCGCTGGGCAAAATCACCTTGCACAAATTGCTGGATTGCATCTTGTTGTATTGCTGCAGTCAATGCAGTGCTATTTGAGGATTGTTCTGCTGATACCAGTTGCACACAAATAACCTGTACAAATACCAGAAAAATAGCGGCGATATTCACGCGAATATTCATTATATTCACCCCTATTCCATTGGAAATTTTCCGTGGAGAGTAAGAAAAAAATCAGAGGACACCTGCCACGGCTGTGGCAGGCAAAAGATAGCTGTTATTTCGGAATGTACGGGCTCCAAGGCTGTGCCTGGATGGCTTGTGGCGTTTTATAGACCACATCAAACTGTCCATCGCCACGAATCTGACCAATCATGACTGGCTTGTGTAAGTGGTGATTCGTCGCATCCATTTTTAAGGTATAGCCGGATGGGGCTTTGAATTCCTGACCTGCCATCGCTTCACGGACTTTATCGACCTCTGTAGAACCTGCTTTTTCAACGGCTTGCTTCCACATGTTAATCCCGACATAAGTTGCTTCCATTGGGTCATTGGTCACGAGCTTGTCTGCATTCGGCAGTTTGAATTCCACTGCATACTGCTTCATTTTGTTGGTAAATTCTGTATTGACCGGATTCTTCACTGACATGAAATAGTTCCATGACGCCAAATGACCGACCAATGGCTTGGTGTCAATACCACGCAGTTCTTCTTCACCCACCGAGAACGCCATGACGGGAATATCAGAGGCTTTAATGCCCTGATTACCCAATTCACGATAGAACGGCACATTCGAGTCGCCATTGATGGTCGAGATCACCGCAGTCTTTTTACCAGCTGCGAATTTTTTCACATTGCCGACAATGGTTTGATAGTTGCTATGACCAAATGGCGTGTACTCTTCCATGATGTCCGCATCAGCCACGCCTTTAGACTTTAAAAAAGCACGTAAAATCTGGTTGGTGGTACGTGGGTAAACATAGTCTGTACCGAGCAGAACAAAACGCTCCGCTTTACCGCCCTCTTCACTCATCAAGTATTCCACGGCTGGAATGGCTTGCTGGTTAGGCGCAGCACCAGTATAAAAAATATTTTTGGATTGTTCCTGGCCTTCGTACTGTACGGGATAGAACAATAAGCCATTCAGCTCTTCAACCACTGGTAAGACAGATTTACGTGACACCGACGTCCATGCACCGAAAATTACCGCGACTTTGTCTTGGGTAATCAGCTGACGTGCTTGCTCTGCAAACAGTGGCCAGTCAGATGCTGGATCGACCACCACAGGTTCCAGTTTTTTACCCAGTACCCCACCATTATCATTGATTTCCTTAATCGCCATTAAGGCCGTATCTTTCAGTGAGGTCTCAGAAATTGCCATCGTGCCTGACAATGAATGCAGGATCCCGACTTTAATCGTGTCGCCGCTGTCTGCGACTTTGCTTTCTGCGCCCGGGGCTTCTGCTTTTTCAGCAGATTTTGAACACCCCGTTAATGCAACAGCCCCTGCCATGGTTGCGGCTAAAATACTTTTTGAAAATAAATTGCGTTGGAACATCAGATTTTTCTCCAAACTTTATAATGGTGCATTTTTCATGCTTGTCTTGTTGTACATCTGGATGGAGTGATTCAATTTCTGTGCCAAGGCTTCAAAAAATAAAAAAATTCACTTTAACTGATCTCATTATTTGTATTATGAATCATGTATTTAGTCATACTAAAAAGACTTAAAGCCCTATTGCAATGTAGAACTCAGACTCAACTTTAAATAAGTTGCATAAAGACCAATCAAAATATGCCAAAACTAAGATAGAAGATGATGTACAAATAAAGTGCAGCACCTTGAATATTTTTTGCACTGTTTTAAAACAAAAAATCCCGCGCTTGCGGGATTTTTTACTGCTTAAATTCGATAGTTTAAACCACCAAATCTGCCAGATTACCTTTTTGCTCCAACCAGTCTTTGCGGTCACTGGCACGCTTTTTCGCCAAAAGTTTATCCAGTAACCCTGCGGTATGATGAGCATCATCCAGATCCAGTTGCACCAGACGACGCGTGTTTGGATCAAGCGTGGTTTCACGTAACTGACTGGCATTCATCTCGCCCAGACCCTTGAATCGGGTGATTTGCGGATTCTTGGTTTTGCATTTTTTCAGGATGCTATTCAGCTCATCTTCATCCAAAGCGTAGTGCACATCTTTATTGTCATCAATACGGAATAATGGCGGCATCGCTACAAATAAATGCCCTTCCTCGACCAGTGTAGGAAAATGCTTTACAAACAAGGCACACAGCAAAGTGGCAATATGCAGACCATCCGAGTCGGCATCGGCCAGAATACAGATCTTGCCATAACGCAGCTCCGATAAATCATCCGAACCCGGATCAACGCCAATCGCAATCGCGATGTTGTGTACTTCCTGAGATGCTAATACTTCATCAGAAGAGACTTCCCAAGTATTCAGGATCTTGCCACGAATTGGCATAATCGCCTGGAAGTTCTTATCACGCGCCTGCTTGGCCGAACCACCCGCAGAATCCCCTTCCACAATAAACAGTTCTGACTGATCCAGATCATGGCCTACACAGTCAGACAATTTACCCGGCAAGGTTGGACCTGCCACAATCTTTTTACGTTCCACTTTTTTCGCAGCTTTTAAACGGCGACCGGCTTTAGAAATGGCCATTTCTGCCAGTTGCATGGCGATGTCAGAATTCTGGTTCAACCACAGTGCAAAGGCATCTTTGGCAATATTCTGCACAATCCCTGCTGCTTCACGGCTCGACAGACGTTCTTTAGTCTGACCTGAGAACTGTGGCTCCTGGAATTTCAGCGACAGGATATAGTTGACGCCGTCCCAGACATCTTCGGCAGAGAGTTTCATATTCCGCGGCAGCAAATTACGCAGTTCACAGAACTCGCGCATCGCATCGGTGACACCTGAACGCAGACCATTCACATGGGTTCCACCTTGTGCGGTTGGAATCAGGTTGACATAAGATTCCTGGACGCTTTCACCACCTTCAACATTCCAGCAAATCGCAAATTCTGCGCTGGCGCGCTCTGCGTCACCTGTGGCGACAAAAGCTGGTGCCGGAATAATTTCACGGTCTTCCAACTCATCCATTAAATAGTCGACTAGACCATTTTCAAATTGCCAGGTGATTTTTTCATCATTGATCTGATCAACATAATTGATCTGTAAGCCCGCCGCCAAAACAGCTTTGGCTTTGAGATTATGTTTTAACGCTTTGAGGGCAAATTTAGGTGAATCAAAATATTTGGCTTCAGGCCAGAATTGTACAGTAGTTCCTGATACCCGTTTCGGTGCCTTACCTGCCAGTACTTCAAGCGGTGCAACCGGTTCGCCATTTTCAAAGGCCATTTTATACAGATTGCCCTGACGCTGAACTTCAACTTCTACCCGGGTCGAAAGCGCATTGACCACTGAAATCCCAACGCCATGCAAACCACCGGAAAACTGGTAATTATCGGTGCTGAACTTACCGCCGGCATGCAGTTTGGTCATGATAATTTCAATACCGCTCTGGCCGTATTCAGGGTGAATATCCACCGGCATCCCACGGCCATTGTCTTCGACTGATAAAGAACCATCTTTATAGACCGTGACGGTAATCTTGTTGGCATGTCCTGCCAGTGCCTCATCGACAGCATTATCAATCACTTCCTGTGCCAAATGGTTGGGACGAGAAGTATCGGTATACATGCCCGGACGACGACGGACCGGATCCAGACCAGATAAAACTTCAAGAGATTGAGCCGTATATTGAGACACGTTATTCGGTTTCCTTTTTTATGCAGTCCAATAAAAACTGTAAGACGAACGGAATTTTTTCCGCAAAATCATCCATCCCGTGACTGCCATGCGCTTCAGTCATCAGTATTGCAGGGGGATGCGCAGCACTATAATAACGATGTGCTTCACGATAATCCAAAACTTCATCGCCTTGTTGCAGCAGAACCAGTATTTTGTCTGCATCTTGTGCAACAGGCAGGGCCAATTGCTGGAGTTGTACCAGATCTGCTTCATCCAGACACCATTTCGGATGAACCTGATAAGGCAGTTGCTCATCAAATAGTTCACGAAACAGTTGCCATGGTCGCATTGCCGGATTGATCAGTACAGCAGGCACAGCATGCTGTGCGACCAGATGTGTCGCATAAAATCCGCCGAGACTGCTGCCCAGTAACGCCACATCATGCATCGATTCAATCAGGCCAGAAACATACGCAATGGCAGCCTTCGGTGACATGTTTAAATCGGGTAAATGTACCTGAATTTCAGGATACTTTGCACAGTAATGTTGCAGCAATTTCCCCTTGATCGAGTTCGAATTACTCTTAAAACCATGCAAATAAATGATATTCATGAACTACCAACAAAAAACCCATCAATCATCAAAATTTAATTTAAATAATATGAAGTACACTACGTTATAAGACCAGTTAATTGCTTAAATTGTCTGACAAAAAAGCTCAAAATCTTCTCTCATTCTCGTTATTTTAAGCTGAGGCCCTCAAAATCAGGAAACTCAACAAGAAAAAGAATTTATACCGCGAAGTTCTTTAAAAAGAAAGATGGCACCACATGCGGCTCATTGAAAGGACAGGATCAGATGCCAAGTTTGACACCGTTACATGAAACCTATTGTCGATGGGATCGAACCCCGCCGAGTCAGGCCGATGTACTGGAAGGTCTGGCGCAGCTGGTAACGATGCGCTTTAACGATGTGATCCAGGAGCTGATCAAGAGTATTCAACGCGAAATTTTAATGAGTATTTTCGGTTTAAGTGAAAATAATTCTGAAAAAATTCAGAATATTCCGTCGATTGTGCGGCTCTATCAAATGTCTTATGACATGCTGTTTCATTACGGCAATACCCTGATTGCCCCTGCTTTGCGCCAGATTATTGAGCGTTTTCCTAAACTGCATAATAAACCGCTGACACCTTCCTTGCATTTTCTGGTCAGTGTCTTAAATGGCATTATCGGGGATTATCTGCTGAAATATCAAAACCCTCTAGCCCTGCCGATGGTGATCTATGACCATTATGGTTCGTTACAAAATGGCGAGTTAAGCGGGCGGATTACCCTGTTTGTGCATGGCTTATGTATGAACCATCTCGACTGGTCGAATCGCAAATATGAAGGGATCGGGGAAAAATTACTGGCACAGCGCGACCGCAATACCATGCTGTATTTAAACTACAATACCGGACGGCGGATTTCTGCCAATGGTCGCAGTCTGGCCAATACCTTGCAGGATCTGGTCACTCGTAATCCGAGAATTACCAGTATTGACCTGATCGGCCATAGCATGGGTGGACTGGTGTCACGCAGCGCACTGTTCTATGGCAAGCAGAATATGTATAGCTGGGTCAACATGGTGGAGAATCTGGTCTGTCTGGGTTCACCGCATCATGGTGCGGTGCTGGAGCGGTTTGGTTTTAGCTTGCAGGACAAACTCGGACATTTCCCCCTGATCCGGCTGATTGGTCATCTGGTCAATATTCGCAGTAACGGGATTCTGGATTTACGTCATGGCAGCGTCCGGGATGATGACTGGGAGCATAATCCGCTTCGGATTGGCTTTATGGATGATCACCGTAAACCTGCCCCGATTCCGTCTCATATCGATACCTATCTGGTCGCCGGTACCATCGAGTTTGAAAACCGCAAGAACAAGACCTTGCATGTGATTGGCGATTATCTGGTCAGTATTAAAAGTGCTTTGGGCGAGCATCCCAATCCGCGTTTCCAGCTTAAAGTCCCGGACGCAAACAAGGCGATTTTCTATGGCCTGAACCATTTTGAAATTCAGTATCATCCGCTGGTGGCCGAGCAGGTGGCGCGCTGGTTCTATCCAAGTATAGAAGATGAAGCCTTTAATCAGATTCGTGAATATATGACGGATCTGGACAGTCTGGAAGGTATTGCCCTGACTTAACTCTCCGTACATTAAAAAGCCCTCCATTGAGGTAATGCCAGTCAGTTAAGAGATTGACTGGCTTTTTCTTGGGTATTTTTGAGGTTTTCCTTTTACAACCCTTGGATAACTCCTCACTCTTCTCTCAGGTATAACATACCGATTAGATTTCTCCATTAAACTTTCCAGATGTTTGGGTAGATTACCTGCAGAAGCCAAAGAGTCGAATCTGAGTAAATTAAGAAGGGCAATAGATGCAATATGAAAACTGATCCTCAACGGGCTTACTTTGGCACGTTGAGCCATATATTTCATTTGTCTTCTTAGAACATTATAAGCAATCAAGACACCCCATAATTCTTGATAAATTAAGTCTGGCTGTTTGCTCCTTAAGTGCTTACCTTCCTGTAAATTGCTTTTAATTTCTCGGTAACACATCTCTATCTCCCAACGTTGAGCATATAACTTTGCTAAAGTTTGAGCTGGATATGTCTTTGAATCTAATAATGAAGTGATATAACGTCTGATTTTTCCTGCCTGCTCAACTTCAATTAAACGTGCTTCCCAGTAATCTCCTAATGCTGGATTAAGTTTTTTGGCTCTTGCTGATATTGGCATCCTGATATGAAAATCATGTGGGGAATTCCGTTTAATTATGTCATAACGTAAATTATCTTTAGCTCGCATAAGCCAATGGCTTGATTCTCCACGTGTTTGCCAGCCTATTAAAAAATCAGCAGAGAAATAAGCTCGATCAAACAAAGTAATACTTTGTGCTGGAGGAGATAATTGATTTGCTAATGTGAGTTCACCTTGATCCATACTGCCTATTTGGGCATCTATGATTTCATGAGTATTGGTATTCACTAGACACGTGGCTCTAACTTGTGGGTAAGGTGCTACAGCAGTTTTACCTTTAGATGAGCCAAAATGATTAAAATTCTCCTTGGTCAGTGGCATAGACCAAACCACCCCGTCAACAGCACATACACTAAGACCTTGAAAGGTTGAATATTGTTGTTGTGATTCATCAAACCATGCTTGGCTGATTAAGGAGAATAAGGCAGCTAAGGGTTCTCGACCTAAACGTTGTCGAGCTTGGACAGCTGCACTAGGAACACAATAATCTGTTGTACCAAACACGAGTTTTAATTGTTCTACCACATAGCTGATGGGTTGATTGCGAAACAAGGCAAGCCCAAGAACAAGCCAAACCACGTGCTCAGCAGGTAATTTTCTCCTTCTGATCGATGCCTTACCTGTTTGATGCAGGCTTGTTTCAATCCAATTTAAATCAATAAGTTCACAAAAATGGTTGAGTGATGGGAGAGAATGTTCAAGAGTGGATTCTAAATGTTCAGATAAAGACATAAAAAAATGAGCGTATTTACATACACTCATTTTTACTACATTTTACTAAAATTTGCTTAACTGACTGGCATTACTCCATTGAGGGCTTTTTAATAGGAACTTGATTAGTATTTATCTCTGAGTCGTTTCACTGGTGCGGTTTTATATTTACGCAGTAGTTGCCATAGACTGACCAGCAATAAAATACTGAAGAAGATCAGCGACCAGACCGGTAAAGACTGCCCCAGAAAAGCCCAGTCAATCGCAGCACATTCCCCTGAACCATTCAGCACCTGTTGCAGTACAGACTGCATCGGCAGGGTTTCCAGCCAGTATTCCAGACCGGGACCACAGCTCGGCACCTGATCCGGTGGCAGGTTCTGTAACCAGACATGACGCGCAGCCACGCCCACAGACCACAAAATACTGAGCGAACCCAGCAAGGCATACAGCCGCTTCATGAGATTAGATGCGGGATTATGCAGGAATGCGATCAGTGAGATGATCCCGAGTCCGATTAATCCGACACGCTGAAACACACAGAGCGGACAAGGCGCCAGACCTTGTACATGCTCAAGATATAAGGCAAATGCCATGCCGATGACAGCAGCCAGAAACAACATACCACTCACGAAGCGATAACCCCATTGCATGGTGAATCCTCTTATTTTTTTATCGATATTGGGCTAAATAATCAGCAAAACTGACGCTGCTATCTTGCTCGAGTTGCTGTTGCTGCTGCAATGACTTTTGTGACATTTCTTCAAAATAAGCCAGGGTTTCCGGGCTGAGCTGATGTTCTTCATAGACACTGCTGTGCTGTTGGGCCAGATGTTGGCCAAAATGCCACATACCGCCCTGCTCACGTGTATCCCCGACCACCAGAGCAGACAAGGTGGCATCGACTTCATCGACCCGGATCATCATGGTTTTTAAAGCATCAGTATATAGAGTACTGTCGTAGGCTGAATTTAACAGCTTGGCCAGGGGATGCATACGCTGCAAATGCATGGCACACCAATCTTCAATCGGATAAGACTGGCCATTTTCCATAATTGCCGCATTTGGCGCACGGCCGCGGTTCACTACTTCAGCCTGATTCTGTTCAATAATATCCTGTTCATTGCTGAGGAGCGCCGGACTGTCCTGCAATAAACAGTACAAGGCTACGACTTCGAGGAAGCCGGCCGTATCTTCATTAATGCCAATCGGGCTGTATGGATTGACATCGACGGCACGTAACTCGACATAGGCAATCCCGCGATTTTCAAGGGCCTGTGACGGGGTTTCACCCGCGAGTGGCACCTGTTTCGGGCGCACTAAGCTGTAATATTCATTTTCGATTTGCAACACATGATCATTGATCTGGATCGGCTGGCCATTGGCATCATCTAGTCCCAGACGACTAAACGGTTTATACGGCGTTTTAACGGCTTTTTGCAGTCCGTCCAGATAGTCCTGCAAATTATTGTAGTGAATACCGAGCTGTTTCTGCGCAGAGTTTTGATAGCCAAAACGTCCCATACGCAGCGCGGTCGCATAAGGCGAATACAAAGTGCCTTTCACCAATGGCAGCAAGAAATGATCACGGCCAGTCATAAAGCATTGGCAGACCGCCGGACTGGCTCCGATCAGGAACATCACCAGTGGGGTCAGACGAATAAAGTTACGGATCAGGCCCATATAGCGATGACTGCGATAATCCTGCAAGCTCAATGCTTTCAGCGCCTCGTCCTGTTCCTGCTGTTGTAAGGCCTCGAACAGATGATCCGGGAAAGACAGGTTGTAATGCACGCCTGAAATCGTCTGCATACGGCGACCATAACGCACACCTAAACCACGACGATACAGGGTTTTAAATAAACCGATATTCGAGCTGCCATACTGTGCCAGCGGAATGCTGTCATCGCGGCTGTCCAGCATACACGGCATCGACAAAGGCCAGAGCTTTTCATCATTTTCCAGATGACGATGCACAATCGCATGAATATCGCTGAGATAGTCCAGCGCTTTTTTAATACTGTCCTGTGGCGGAGTAATAAACTCCATCAACGCTTCAGAATAGTCTGTGGTGATATGTGGATGAGTCAAGGCTGAACCCAAGGCACGAGGATGCACTGCCTGTGACAGGAAACCATCACTTTGCATACGCAAGCTTTCACGCTCGATACCACGCAACATGCCTTTGATGAGTGACGACTCGACCCAGGTCGGTAATACATTTTGGGAAGTCGATTCAGGTTGACTCATTACAATCTCGCTTAAGGGGGCTAAATTATTAAATTAAAATCATCGGTTTAATCAGTATAACGTGATTTCATGCCGGCACATGACAGGCTGCCTAGTTTTCAGGCAAACCATTGATTTTTAATTTGGCAAATTTTTAACACAAACTTCCTCTATAAGACATGGAAAATTTGTGATTTTATTAACAAATAGATGCTAATGAATTGTAAATATTATGAATTATCAAGATATTTCAGACTTCTGGTTTCATGCGGACAGCCAGCCTCTATTGTTTAGCCAAAGTCATGAATTCGACCAAAGTATTGCGCAGCAGTTCATGAGCACCCATCAGCAGGCAGCCCAGGCTGAACTTTGGGGCTGGCGTAAAACAGCAGAAGGTCGGCTGGCCGAAATTATTGTGCTAGATCAATTTTCACGAAATTTATTCCGTGATTCTCCCCCAGCTTTTGCCCAAGACAGTCTGGCACTGGCCTTGGCTCAGGAAACCATCAGCCTGAATCTAGATCAACAGCTCAGTCCGGAACAGCGTGCCTTTCTGTATATGCCATTTATGCACAGCGAATCCAAACTGATTCATGAATTCGCCTTAAAACTGTTTCAGCGTCTGGGCAATCCGACCAATCTGGAATTCGAGAAAAAGCATAAAGTCATTATTGACCGCTTTGGACGTTACCCGCATCGGAACCAAATCCTGGGTCGTGAATCGACCAATGAAGAACTTACTTTCCTGACCCAGCCCGATAGCAGTTTTTAAGATTTTTTAAGACCGGCTGTCTGAACTGGATCATTGCATCAGGAGATCGAACATGAAAAACATGCTACTGGGATTGAGTATGATTGCTGCCATCAGCCTGACTGGCTGTGCAACCACACCCTCAAAGCCCTTAACATTTGATCAGTTAGGTCGCTACAGTACCACTCCCCTCAATAGCAACACTTACCGTATCAGCTTTCAGGCCCGTCCCAATATGAGCTTTGGCACAGCTGAAGAAATTACCCTGCTCAAAGCCGCACAGACTACCGTACAAAATGGTTTTCAATTCTTCAGGGTACTGAATGATCCAAGTAACCGCACCCAGCAACCTCCACGGCAAGCCATCGTCTATCCGGCGCCAAGCTTTTATCCTTACGGGTATTACCGCCGATATCCGGGATTCTGGCCAGACCCATTCTATGACCGTCCTTATACCGTGACTCTGGATCCTGCCCAGGTGGCTTATACCATTGAATGCTTCAAAGCCAATCAGGCGCCTCAAGATGCCTTTGATGCCCGCTTGATTTTACAGTCACTTGGGGCTAAATATGGTTTAAGTCCATCCGGTGCAGTGCTGCAACCGCAACCGGCCAATCCCTCCTGACAGGATGATCTATGCAGACAGAGAGTATCTCCCCGAGCTTACAACGCAGTAAACGTTTCGCTACCATCGCCCTGGTGGTCGCCGTACTGACCTGGTTGGCACTGATGGTGGCAGCCAAACTGCTACCTGAATATGTCTGGCTCATTCATATTCTGATGCTCTCGGCAGAAGCGGGTGTGGTCGGTGGACTGGCGGACTGGTATGCGATTACCGTGCTGTTTCGTAACCCTTTTGGCAGATTGCCCATTCCCAAGTTTTTACGCGACCATACCGAAATCATTCCACGTAATAAGGCTCGTATTGCAGAGTCGATGGGCCGTTTTGTGCAGGAAAATTTTCTTTCTCCGCAAATTGTACAACGCAGTCTGGACAGTACAGACCTGAGTCTGGCTGCAGGACGCTGGCTGGCCAATCCACAAAATAATGCCCAAGTGACTCAGGTCATTCAGCAAACGGTTCCTAAAATCTTTGAATTTGTCGGACAGGAACAGATTGCCGGCTTTATCCAAAGCAACAGCGTGCAATGGGTCAAAAATACCCAGATCAATACTCTGGCCAGCGAAATGCTGCATGCCGTTCTGGACAATGATTTCCATCAGGATGTGCTACAGCGCGGACTGGATGTGGTGCATGCCTGGATGACCTCGCATCCGGAACAAACCCGCGAGCTGACCCGTAACCTGTTTAAGGAAATGGGCGTGTGGAAACTGGCCAAAGGCGCCAGCTGGATCGGGATTGACGTGCAGCAACGCAGTATTGATTCCGTGATCGGGCGCGTTGAAGCCATGCTGGCCGATCCAGATCATCCGTGGCGACTTAAAATTGAGAGCATGGGACATAGCTGGATGTTGCAGCTGGCAGATAATGACAGTGAAGCCAGCCAGCGTCTGAATGAAACCAAAGATGCCTTACTGGATAGTCCACAGGTACTGAATTTTATCAGCGGTGCCGTGGTGATTTTATGTGATGCAATCAAGGCAGACTTGCAAAAACCTGATTCGGGTATTGCGGAAAATCTCAGAATTGCCATTCAACAGGTCGGAGAAAATATCATCTCGAATGCTTCGGTTCGTGAGCTGCTGAATAAACGTTTGAGCTCTATCGCGGTTGACCTGAGTGACCAGTACAGTGAAAAAGTGATTCGCTTTATCAGCGAGCGCATTCACGAATGGGATTCAAGCGAGATGATCGACAAGATTGAAAATGAAGTCGGCGGCGACCTGCATATGATCCGGGTCAATGGGGTCGTGGTCGGTGCCTGTATCGGTCTGGTGCTCGGGATCATCCGGGCGGCGGTGGAGCATTTAATTTAAAAATGATGCTATTCGCCCCATATAGCCCGACTTTTAAAATGCTCAAGAATTGACTCCAGCCAGATCAAATTTAAGATTTAAAAAATGATCATTTGGGTGGCTGAGGTCCGGACATATCGACCAACAGCCCAGTGAATTTGCGTACGAATGGCAATAAGGTCACCACAATCGGAAAAGCAATCGCCCAGGAAATCATCCAGTTATGAAACCAGAGTGCCATAAATCCATCAATCCAGCCAAGATTACGCAGCATATTGATCATGGAAATAATGCCACTCATCAGGCAGGACAGGATAAAAGGCACAATAATCAATGCCCATTTTGCAGGGAGTTTAGGAATATGACCGATAATGGTCGGACGTTGTGATGCAGCCACGACATGCTCTTTTTACTGTTTTCAGATGACTAATATAAGCCAAATTCTGTAGGGTGAAGCATTGTTTTTTTCATCTGAAATGTTGAGCTGAAAACTGGTGTTATTTTCACGGGATTAATCCGTTGATTTTCCCTTTCTTTAGTCAAAAACTTCTGACGAAGTGATCCTCTACTTTTTATTCCCTAGAAATGCTTTTACCTAAACAGCCTGAAATTTGCTATATTTGCTGTTTTTCTGCGATCTCTATTTTCGACTGATTATGAATACGGCAATACAAGCAGCTCTCGATCATGCAGTGCACACTTTACAGGCACAAGGCGTACTCCCATCTGACTGGAACAATACAAGTAATTTGACGCGTACCAAAGACCGAAGCCATGGTGACTTTGCGTCGAATATTGCCATGATCGCGTCGAAAGCTGCGGGTATGAAGCCACGTGATTTAGCGGAAAAAATTCTTGCTGCCCTGCCTGAAGTGGCGGATATCAGCAAGGCAGAAATTGCCGGTCCTGGTTTTATTAACTTCTTCCTGAATGCTGACCAGCGCTTTGCAGTCCTTGATCAAATTCAGGCACAACAGGCGACTTATGGTCGTACCCAGGTCAATGCGGATAAACGTATCCAGGTTGAATTCGTGTCTGCCAACCCGACCTCTAGCCTGCACGTAGGTCATGGTCGTGGTGCCGCGTATGGTATGACGGTTGCGAATTTGCTTGAAGCGACTGGTGCTAAAGTCGACCGCGAATACTATGTCAATGATGCTGGCCGTCAAATGGACATTCTGGCGACTTCGACTTATCTGCGCTACTTAGAATTAACGGGTCAGGAACTGGTGTTCCCGAAAAATGCCTACCAAGGTGACTACGTTAAAGAAATCGCGCAAAGCATTATTGATCAGGATGGCGACGCCTATGTACGTCCTGTGGCTGACGTGTATAAAAACGTGCCTGAAGATGTACAGTTTGCAGCTGAATTAGATGCAGATGGCAATAAAGTCATATTGTCTGGCGATAAAGAAAAACACATCGATGGTTTGATCTTTAATTCACAAGCGTTAATTGGCACAGGCTACCGCGTATTCTTGCAAGCCGCGCTTAAAGCTATCTTAGATGATATTAAAGATGACCTAGGCGAATTTGGTGTAACCTTCAATCAATGGTTCAGCGAAGAATCATTGACAGACAAAATTGAAGAAGCCTTACAGACCTTAGATCAGCGTGGTTTCCTGTATGAACTGGATGGCAACATCTGGTTCAAATCCACTGCATTCGGTGATGAAAAAGACCGTGTCGTGAAACGTCGTAATGGTCAGACCACTTACTTCGCGTCTGACATCGCTTACCACCTGAACAAGTTACAACGTGGCTATACCGATATCATCGATATCTGGGGTTCAGATCACCACGGTTATATCGCACGTGTAAAAGCGGCCATTGATGCGCTGGGCTATGACTCGAAAAAATTAACGGTTCTTCTGGTTCAGTTCGTGAGCCTATGGCGTGGCGGCGAGATGGTACAAATGTCATCCCGTTCAGGCCAGTTTGTGACCTTGCGTGATCTGCGTAAAGAAGTTGGCAATGATGCTGCACGTTTTTACTACGTAATGCGTAAGTCTGAACAGCACATTGATTTTGACCTGGATCTTGCTGTGTCACAAAGCAAGGACAATGCAGTGTATTACATCCAGTATGCACACGCTCGTATCTGTCGTATGTTAGAAAAAGCAGCGTCTACCAATGTCAACTTTGATGCTACAGCAGCACGTAATTTGGCGGCTAAGCTGGAGCTTGATGCTGAAACTGAAATCCTGGCCAAACTAGCGGCCTATCCGGAAATTCTGGTCCGTGCTGCAAACAGCTATGAACCACATCAAATCGGTAATTACCTGAAAGAGCTGGCAGCCTTGTTCCACGGCTGGTACAACGACAATAAAGTACTCGGTGATGATGCTGAATTGACCCAAGCACGCTTATTGTTATCAGTGAACGTGCGTCAGGTACTGCGTAACGGTTTAGAACTTTTAGGTGTGTCAGCTCCTGAATCAATGTAAAGCACTGCTTTTACATTGATGCAAGAAGGTAAATAGTCAAAGCACTGCTTTTACATTGATGCAAGACAAGAGCTAGGCTCGAAGCGAGCATGTAAGCAAAACACTGCCGTTTATCTGCTGAGCAGACATTTTGTAACTTCAGCTATGTGCTTGAAGATACAGATAAATTAAAATTCTGTGTGATTTGTGATCTAGAGGATGACTTTTGTATCCTGATCACATAGGATGAAGTGATAGTAGGGGCATAACTGCTGTTATGCCTTTTCTATATGTCCCGATTAATAAGAGGAAAATCCCAAGTGTTTGGAAAAACGCAGCGCGGTGTATCTGAAAGACCGAATAAGCCTAAAAAGCCACTTATTCCAACCTGGCTCGGCACACTCGTGATCATTTTAATCGTGTTAAGTTTTTTAATGGCACTGATGCTCTGGAAGCCATGGGAACCGGTCAAACCGAAAACTCAAACAAGTGCTGAATCTGTCCAAGAAGAAGATACCAATAAAGATTACCGTTTTTATGACCTGTTACCACAGCAACAAGTGACGCCTATTCCTGAACAGGCCGTCCCTGAAAACAAAAATCAGGATACGGTAGTAATTGTAGAAGCGCCTCGACCTGAAGTAGCTCCACCTGAGGCGACCACAACTGAGCCTGGCTTAGAAGCCAGTGAAGCGCCTGTTGCCGCTCCGGCCAGTTATATTCTGCAAGTCCGCAGCTTTGATGACCCGGATCAGGCCGATGCCCGCCGTGCTGAAATTATTCTCAATGGTTTATCTGCCGATGTGGTACGCAGTGTAGAAAATGGCAAAGTCTGGTATCGCGTGGTTTCAGGCCCTTATGATTCTGCAGAAGCCGCGATTATCGCACAGCAAACCTTGCAGAATAGCGGGATCGATTCCATCGTCGTGAAACGATAAATTTCTAGAAATAAAAAAAAGCGCCTGAGGGTGCTTTTTTTTTATTTGGATCTCTCTCTAACCGTGTCCTTAATAGGAGAGGAAATCCCCCTTTTTTAAAGGGGGACTGAGGGGGATTTTTATTTATTCTAAACGAGAAAATATTTAATCCCTCCAACCTCCCTTTAATAAAGGGAGGGTAAAATCTTTAAACTGTATGCCCCAGCGCTTCACCCATATTCACCAAAGAATTGGCCTTGAATACGGCATCCCACTGCATTTTATTTTCTTCGAATAAAATCACTGCTGTTGAACCGAGGTAGAAACGACCCAGTTCTGCCCCTTTTTCCAGGAACAGATCATGCTGATTAAGTTCGATCCGGCCTGAAGGCTTCACTTTGCCGGTTGCCACGGTTTCAATACCCGCCACAATCATCGCACCGACCAATACCACCGCCATACGGCCGATTTCAGTATCAAACAGACAGACCATACGTTCATTGCGTGCAAACAGGCCCGGAATATTTTCTGCGGTCACCTGATTGACCGAGAATAGCTCGCCCGGTACATATAACGTTTCAGTCAAGGTGCCAGCAAATGGCATATGCACCCGATGATAATCACGTGGCGACAAATATACGGTCGCAAATTCACCGTTTTTGAATGGCTCGGCCAGTTGCGGATCAGCAATCAGTGCTTCAACGGTAAATTTCTGGCCTTTGGCCTGAAACACATCGCCATTTTCAATTTTACCTAGCTGGGAAATCGCACCATCTGCAGGCGAAACAATGCTCGTAGCATCTGGATCAACCGCACGGATACCTTCTTTTAGGGCGCGGGTAAAAAATTCATTAAATGACTTGAATTTCAGGGCATTGGCCTGTTCAGCAATCGACATATCAATGCCATACTGCGCCTTAAAGGCAGTAATTGCAGCAGTTTTGATAATCGGGTTTTCGCTGGCGGCAATTTTACCCACCACCCGAGACAAGCGATGTTGCGGTACTAATCGTTGAGCTTTAATAAAAAACTGTTGTTTTAAACGTGATGTGATGCTCAAGATGGCAGCTCCCCTGTAGCGATTGGACTATCGAGGCGGTTGCCCCATTCACTCCACGCACCATCATAGGCTCGAATTTTCCAGCCCAGTAAACGACCCAGAATATAGGCCAAACCTGAGCGGTGATGGGACTGGCAGTACACCACAACGGGTTGATTCAAATCAAAGCCCAGTTGTTCCAGACGCTGCTGAGTACGTGGTAAAGGCTGTAATTTTAAATGATTTTCGCGATTAAGGGCAGTACTCCATTCAAAATGACGTGCTCCCGGAATGTGACCGCCGCGTCGAGCCGCTAAACGTAGGCCAGTATATTCATCTTGCGTGCGGCAATCCCAAATTTGAACCTGTTGATTTTCAACCTGTTGGCGCAGTTCATCATAGCCAATCTGAAAATTCGCCTGATGCTCGAGATTAACCTGCAATACGTTCTTCACTGGTGCAAACTGCTCCTGACTGGAAGAAGTCGGCAAACCAGCACCGAGCCAGGCATGAATCCCGCCATTCAACAGACTGGTATTTTCAAAACCCAGACAATGTAGGTTCCAGAGCAAACGCCCTGCCCATGCCCCGCCCTCATCATCATAAGCCACCACATGATGCTCAGGAGAAATATTCAGATAATCAATGAGAGCCTGCAAGCCTTCGGTATCCGGTAACAGTCCCATCGCCGTTTCTTCCTGACGCACCAGAAGTTTAGGCTTTAAATGCAAGGCATGCGGAATATGCAGCTGCTCATACACAGAGGCACGGCTCAGGTCGACAATACGAAGTTTTTCATGGCCCAAATAGGGAACTAAATCTTCTGCCTCAATCAGCAGGCCAAAATTAAAAGCTGCAGCGGTCATCGTTATCATGGCTATTATTGGTCAAATCCTGTTGATCTTAGCACAGCTGGTTTTTACACTGATGTGCTTTCTTTGCAGATGATTAGCAAGATTTTAGCTAAACCCTGGTGTTAAATAAGCTTGCATAAAAAAACCGCCTCTATATAGAAACGGTTCTTAAAAATTATGAATTTTTCAAACTGACTTAAGCAGGTTCATTGATCTCAAAAACC
Organism: Acinetobacter sp. USHLN143; assembly: GCF_037145695.1. Lineage (GTDB taxonomy): Bacteria > Pseudomonadota > Gammaproteobacteria > Pseudomonadales > Moraxellaceae > Acinetobacter > Acinetobacter fasciculus. Next base: position 13,129 of record NZ_JBBCWZ010000029.1, on the reverse strand, counting down.
TGACGCAAATAGGCCAAGAACGTATCATTATCGGTCATGGTTTTGCCCGGACTATCCGAGATTTTGGCTACTGACTGACGGTTACATTCCACCAGTTTCAGCACAATATTGAGTGGGGTTTGCCCCATATCATTGGTCAGATTGGTGCCAATGCCGAAACTGACCTGAAAACGGTCTTTAAAGTACTGATGCAATTTCCAGGCTTTTTCCAGATTCAGGCCATCACTAAAAGTCAGCATCTTGGTTTTGCTGTCTATTTTCAGCTTTTTATAATGCGCATAGGCCTTGTCACCCCATTCATAAGGGTCGCCACTATCATGACGCAAGCCATCAAACAGCTTGGCAAAGTACAGATCAAAGTCGCGCAGGAATGCATCCATCCCCACCACATCGGTCAAGGCAATACCCAAGTCACCACGATATTCCTGTACCCAGCTTTCCAGTGCAGATTTCTGGAAATTACGTAAACGTACGTCCAGCGCCTGAAAAGCTTGCAGGAATTCATGCGCCATGGTACCAATCGGGGTAATGCCCAGCTCTTTGGCTAACAGTACATTACTGGTCCCACGGAACACATGCGGTGCGGCTTTGTGAAATTCTTCGACCACATGCTTTTGCCAATCGAAACTGTAACGGCGACGCGTACCAAAATCTGACACCAAGAATGGTGGATCATTGGGGTTTTGCGCAGCATCATACTGTTTTAATAGCTCGATTTTGGCTTTTAAACGGTGTTCGCCTTCAGCCAACACTTCAGGCGTGCGAATGCGGCTGAAATACAGTTCATTGACAATCGCCAGTACGAAGATCTCGAACATCATCGCCTGAACCATCGGGCCTTCCACCACAATATCCAGACGGCCTTGACTGTCGATACTGGCCTTGATGAAACGGCGCTTGAGCTGGAACAGTTCCAGATAATCCACAAAATCGCTTTTGATAAAACGTAAGCTTCTTAAATATTGCAGTTCATCTTCTTTGAATTTTAGCTGACACAGCAGGTCCAGTTGATGATTCAGGTCATCCAGAATATCCGTCAGTGGATAGACTGTATCTTCCAGATTACGACAACGGAAATGGTAGACACTATGCGTTTGCGGAAACTTGTGTAAGACCACTTGTAACATAGTGAATTTGTACAAGTCAGTATCTAACAGAGAATGGATAATTGGGGCCATAACTAAGGGAATATCGCTGTGCTTATCTCTGCATTAAAGCATAAAAAGTCATGCAATAATGCAGGATTTACGTACAGCTGGCTGTATTTGCGACAAAAGTATCAGAAGCATAACCCGGTTTATTTCTGGGTGTTGGTCTGAGCTTTTTCCTGTTCCTGAATCAGTTTATGTAGCTGTTTTTCCTGGCCAATGACCTTGGCAAATTCGGCTGTGGTCTTTTGTCCGGTTTTTTGCGCCTGGACATCACAGTCCACCTGACGCAACTGCTTGGCAATCGCAAATTCCATCTTGAATAAAGCCCCCATCAAGGCCGTATTGCCTCGATTGTCTCGAGCACAGCGGTCGGCACCATGTTTAAGCAAACTGCTGACTATCGCTTGATGGCCATAATACGTTGCCATCATCAGTGGCGTATAACCGTCTTTATTGCGTACATCGACCGGAAAGCCATGTTTTAAAAATTCGTTGATAACTTCGCTATTGCCAATTTTGGCGGCAGCAAAGAACAGGTCGACCAGTTCCTGTTGTGAGTTCATCTGAATATTGTCCACGCTTTTAGCGGGGGAGATCTCCTTCGCGACAGTCACGTTTGCGAATGCGGAACCTATCGTGAGAATACTGGCTAAAAACATAGATGACATAACTTTCATGATGAACTCCAGCAGAAATCGAAGGGGAATTTAAGTCTTGAAAGACTGAATTACCCTGAGATGAGATAAAAAACGGAGTGCCTGTAAAACTCCCCCTAGGGTGCAGGAAAGGTTTGGAGTATTACAGGACTTTTTGGAGGTGATGCGCTATGCCCTAGTCACCAGTTCCTCAAGACCAATCGGGATTAGTCTTTTAATTTTGCAGCTTTGGCTTTAACAGTCGCCAGGTTACCGTTTACCGCCTTGGTCATACGTGTACCGTAGTCCGCATCTGCCTTATAGAAGTAAGACAACATGATGTGCTTGGTTTCTGAATCTTTCACTGCGCCTAAATCAGCAGCAAGGTTCATGATCAGGTCATCTTTTTCTTTAGCCGAGTATGAACGGTACAGCTCACCTGCCTGCTTGAAGTTCTGCTCTTTCACGCCAATTTGCTGTACATGACCAGATAATGGTGTTTGTACCGCACGTGCTTTTTCAGTGGCAGCTTTTGGCTCTTTACGGCTTGGCTCATAGTTCACATCCGAGTCACGCTCAGAGATATTCATGTAGCCATCCTGATTATTGTTGTTCACATTTACCACTGGACGGTTCACCGGAATTTGCTGGTGATTCGCGCCTAAACGGTACATTTGGGTATCTGAGTAAGAGAAGATACGGCCTTGTAGCAGACGGTCTTCTGATGGCTCGATGCCCGGAACCAGGTTACCTGGCGCAAATGCAGACTGTTCAGTCTCATTGAAGAAGTTCTTCGGCATACGGTTCAGGGTCAAAGTACCGACTTTGGTTTCTGGTACCAGCTCAGTTGGCCAGATTTTGGTTGGATCTAACGGATCAAAATCAAAGCTGTTTAGATCTTTAGGATCAATCACCTGAATATATAGATCCCATTTCGGGAAATTACCCGCATAGATGTTGTTATATAGATCATTGGTCAAGTGGTTGAAATCTTTACCCTGCTGTTCAGCCGCTTCTTTCACGTTCAGGCCTTTCACGCCCTGTTTAGAGCGGAAGTTGAATTTCACGTACTTGTATTCGCCTTTGTCGTTATACAGTTTGTAAGCGTGAACACCAAAACCGTCCTGTTCACGATAGCTAGTTGGAACACCTTGCTTGCCATACACATAAGTCAGCATGTTGGTTGCCCATGGCTGGCTCGACAGGAAGTCAAACACACGGTTAGCATCTTGGACATTCGTTACTGGGCTTGGCTTCATGGCATGAATGAAGTCCGGGAACTTGATTGCATCACGGATAAAGAATACCGGTGTCTGGTTACCGACCAAGTCCCAGTTACCTTCTTGAGTGTAGAATTTCAATGCAAAACCGTGTGGGTCACGTAGAGTTTCTGGTGAACCCTTACCGTGAATTACGGTAGAAAAACGCAGGAAAACTGGAGTTTTAGTCCCCGCTTTGAACAATGAAGCGAGGGTAAGATCAGATAGATCTTTGGTCGCAACGAATTCACCATATGCCCCTGTACCACGCGCATGTACGACACGCTCAGGAATACGCTCACGACCAAAACGTTGTAATTTTTGTACCAGTTGAACATCCTGAAGGAGTACTGAACCATTTGGACCCGCAGTGATCGAGTTCTGGTTATCACCGACTGGCGCGCCATTGTCTTTAGTTAAAGGAGCAGCTTGTGCAGCTGTGACAGTTGCAATCATTGCAACCAGTAATGAACGCTTAAACATTTCTAAATCTCTCAATTTATTACCTTTCCTGCATGGGCTAAGATACGCCAACACAATAAATAGATAAAACAGATTATTTTTATTAATTCAATCGCTTTAATGGATTTAAAAAAATTAATCAATTGATTTTCATATATTTAAAGCTCATAAAAACAGCATCTCATACTGCTCCAGATTTTATTCTTGCTACAATCACGTCCATCTATCATTAGCAGTCCATATGTAAAATGCGTGCCTTATTACAAAGAGTTTTAGAAGCTAAAGTCGTGGTCGAGGGTGAAACCACTGGGGAAATTGAAAAAGGAATTCTGGTTTTTCTAGGTTTAGGCAAGGACGATAATCTGGAAAAAGGCAAAAAGCTGATTGATAAAATATTGAAATACCGCTTCTTTGATGATGAACAGGGTAAAATGGGCTGGAACGTTGCCCAGGCCGACGGTGGTTTATTGCTGGTTTCACAATTTACCTTGATGGCACAGACCCAGAAGGGTTTACGTCCAGACTTTGGCCCAGCTATGCCGCCTGCCGAGGCTAAAGCACTTTATGAGCAGCTGGTAGAATATGCCCAAAGCCAGTTTGAACATGTGCAAACCGGTATTTTTGCCGCCGACATGAAAGTGCATCTGGTCAATGATGGGCCGGTGACGTTTAATCTGGAAGTTGAATAAACTGTCATTGTTCTAGAATGAAAAAAGCCCTCTAATGAGTAATGCCAGTCAGTTAAGCAAAAAAAGTTAAAATGCTGTAAAAAGAGCGTATGTAAATACGCTCTTTTTTTATGAATTTATCTCAGAATCTAGATTTAACATTAAAACAAACCCTACCTTCACTTTCACAATTCAGTGAATTGATTGATTTAAACTGGATTGAAGATTGCTTAGACCAAACAGGTAAAGCATCAATTCGAAAAAGAAAACTGCCTGCTGAACATGTTGTTTGGCTGGTAATCGGACTTGCTCTATTTCGAAATCAGCCGATTTGGTATGTGGTTCAACAATTGCAACTTGTTTTCGGTACGGCAGAATACTGTGTACCGAGTGCATCCGTACAAGCAAGACAGCGCTTAGGCTTAGAACCCATGAGTGCTTTATTTTCGACATTAAGTCAGGCATGGTTTAAAGACTCACAACAACAATATAGCAACTTTCACGGTCTATGCGTTTGTGCTGTAGATGGTGTGGTTTGGTCTATGCCTCATACAGAAGAAAACTTTAAGCACTTTGGTTCATCCAAAGGCAAAACAGCAGCTGCACCTTACCCACAAGTTAGAGCGACTTGCCTGGTGAATACCAATACCCATGAAATGATTGATGCCCAAATGGGCAGTATGGATCAAGGTGAATTAACCTTAGCCAGTCAATTAAAAGCACCAGTTCGCAGTATTACCCTATTTGATCGTGCTTACTTCTCTGCTGATTTTTTAGTGAGCTGGCAATCTCAGGCAGAAGAGAGTCATTGGTTGATGCGAGCAAAGGACAACCTGCGTTATGAAGTGATTCATCATAATGCGGCCCATGACTTTCAGATCAAAATGCCTGTTTCAGCAAGAGCAAAAAAGATAAATCCGTCATTGGGTGACTATTGGGAAGCACGTTTAATTGAAGTTGAATATGCAGGAAAAATAAGACGTTACATTACATCATTAACAGATTCTAAAGTTTATCCATTCAAAGACCTTGCAATGCTTTATATCCAGCGTTGGGAAATAGAAATGTGTTATCGGGAAATTAAAAGTGATTTACAGGATGCAAGGATTTTAAGAAGCAAACAACCTGATTTGGTCTATCAAGAATTGTGGGGGGTATTTATTGCATATAATATCTTAAGAAGACAGATGAGGTTTATCGCTGAACATGCAAAGGTGAGTCCTTTAAGGATCAGTTTCCATATTGCATCTATGAGTATTATCAATATCTTAAGGCACACACCTTTAGAATCAGCAGGAAACCTACCCAAACATTTAGCGCAATTATTTGAACAATCTAAAATATTTGTATTACCTGAAAAAAGGCAAAGGCAATGTCCGCGAGTAGTGAAAATTAAAGCACAAAAATATCCAAGAAAATGCCAGTCAATTTCTTAACTGACTGGCATTACTCTAATGAGGGCTTTTTCTTTTAAAAATCTTTTATCCTTTCACCCCCCTCTTTGTGTTTCTCCCAAAGGTAGAAAGAAAAGGTTGGATGAAAGATTTTTAACTTATTTACCAGTTTTCTCTTTAATAAACTGACGTGCCATTTTCACTTTTTCTTTGACCGGTTTTGGCAGTTTAGGCGGAATCATTTTCGCGACCTGGTTAAACCAGACCAGCAGACCAAAATCGCCTTCCATTTTAATCGTGCCACTTTGCATACCACTCATGAATGCAGTTGGATCACCTTTAAGCAATGTTTTTACACCCTGTTCACTGTCAGCAAATTGCAGTACAAAATCAGCTTTTTCTGCATCACCTGAAACAGTATCGATATGACCATTATTCACAACGATCTGACGTGCCATTCCCTCATCTGTTCCGATTTGGATACGAAACTGGCGTTCATGTACCAATTCAATAAATTTCGGGCTAGTACGTGCTAACTGCTTCATACGTAACGCAAGACCTGCGACCAGCAAATCAAGTGGATCAGTACTAAGGTCAACCAGAGGAAGTTTTAACACAGGAATGGACGACAGTTTCATGGAGGATGCCTATTCTAATTGTACGAAAATTGACAAATATCCTAGCATAGTTCTGGGCTAGGTGGATTATGCAGTTTGTATCATATTTCCAAATTGAAAAATGCACACATGGGTGCATTTTTTTCATTGCAACTTGTAGAATTAACGGCTTGAAAGCTGCTGCTGGTCGTCTTCATACACCGGCGTATGTTCGATGCAACGGCGTTTTGCCAAAGCACGCTCAGCACGACGATCTTCACGCAACAACAGGCCAGTCACCACCATCATGACCGCAGTTAACGCGCTCAGATAACTATACGTCATTGGTAGCTCAAACCAAGTTTGAGTTCCTACACGAATCACCTCGATCAGGCCCCATACCAGCATCCCGGCCGCCATAAAGCTTAACCAGCGACGATAAGGCGAGAAGAACACAGCAAGCACAGCTACAGCGACTAAACTGAAGCCCACAATCGTTGCTAAATGCGCTGTTACCATATAAACCCCTCCATCCAGATAGATAGTTCCCGCTTGATATTGCAACGCTTCTATCTATTGAATTTCGTTAAATCAATAAAATGAAATCTGTTGATTTGTATCTCTATGCCTGCATTATGCTGAGTTTTTTGCATAAAAAAAGTCCTGTCATCCAGCCTAACGACATACTTTGTCGCGATATTATATTGTCATTACATTTTTTGCTTTTCACATTTTTGTGGATCAATGACTGCGCCAATGTTGGCGTGTCATTACAAAATTATCAGTAGTTTTTTTAAGTGAAAAAATTATTTTTCCGTTTAAGATGATCGATGTTTTTGTAGCCACATTTCAGCTATTCCTTATATCACTCAGATCATAAGCAATAAAAAACGCGACCCGGAGGTCGCGTTTAAAATCAATCAAAGCCTGTATTTATGCACGGTTCAGGTCTTTATCATGTACACCGAGCAGATAAAGCACACCGTCCAGACCGACGCTAGAAATCGCCTGATTGGCATTTTGGCGTACTAGCGGCTTGGCACGGAAAGCCACACCGAGTCCTGCAATCGAGAGCATTGGTAAGTCATTGGCGCCATCACCGACTGCAATGGTTTGTTCCAGGGAAATTCCCATCTCCTGGGCGATTTCACCGAGCAAGAGTGCTTTGCGTGCGCCATCGACGATATGGCCTTTGACTTCACCAGTGACCACGCCATCCTGCACATCGAGCGCATTGGCATGCACTTCATCAATATCCAGTTTAGTTTGCAGATATTCCGCAAAATACTGAAAACCGCCAGAAAGAATTGCAGTACGGTAACCTAGTGCTTTTAAAGTCGAAATCAGGCGTTCAGCTCCTTCGGTAATCGTCAGGCGCTCGGCAATTTTCGGAAGTACCGAAGCGTCCATGCCTTTTAACAAGGCGACACGTGCACGGAAGCTTTGCTGGAAGTCCAGCTCGCCTTGCATAGCACGTTCGGTAATTTCTGCGACCTGTTCACCAACACCGGCTTCAATTGCCAGTTCGTCAATAACTTCCTGCTCGATCAGGGTTGAGTCCATATCGAAGCAAACCAGACGACGGTTACGGCGATAAGCATTGTCTTCCTGCACCGCAACATCGACATTTAATTCATTGGACAGGCTCAAGCAGGCCGCACGCATGGCAGCTGCATCTAGCATTTGTCCACTTAAACCGAACTGGACACAGGCACGTTTTGGCCCTGCGCTCTGGCCATCTAAAATGGGGCGGCCAGACAGACGGGTCACGGTTTCAATATTAAAGCCCTGACCCGAGACAATCTGGGTCACGGCTTGCAGATGAGAGGCATTTAATTCAGGGGCCAATGCCGTTACGATATAACGTGTGCGTCCACCCTCTTTGACCCACTGATCATATTCAGTCGCAGAGATCGGTTTAAAGCGCACAGTTAACCCGATATCATGTGCTAGAATCAGGATCTCCTTCATGGCTAATGCTGTTGCTGTCTGGTCTTCAGACGCCACAACAATACCTAAGGTTAACTGATTATGAATAACCGCTTGCCCTACATCTAAAATCTGTAGGGAATGGGCGGACAAAACCTGCATTAATCGTGTAAATTGATTAGGCTGGTCAGGTCCTAAGAATGATATAAGAATGATTTCTCGCATGAATTGACTCGGGTCTGAGCTACAACTATTGTTAGAATCATAATCGAAATTGAACAGAATTGCCTTGGAAGTTTACGTTGAATGCGCCTAGACAAGGGCTATTTGCTAGCCTATTGATTGTAAGTTTTGCTCTGCATACCTTTTTACTGGTATTGGCAACCACTCACCAACTGAATGAAAACCGTGCCAATCAGGGACAGCTGATCACCAGTCAACTGGTGACAGACAGCCTGTCTGAGCTTGAACCGCCCAACCGCGTTTCTCTGGCTTTGCTGGCAAATCGTTATGCCACCAATCCAAGTGTCGCTTCCATCCGGATTCTGGATGCGAAAGCTCAAGTTTTAGCCACCGGCGGACTGACCAAAACTCGCGAGGGTGAAGTTTTTGTCCGTGATGCCCTGCAAAACGAGAAAAAAGTCGGTGTGATTGAAATCACCCTGATTGAGCCAAGTATTGGTGAAATTCTGCGCACGCAATGGTTGGCGATTCTGTTCTCGTTCATCATTCATGGTCTGCTCTGGGTCGCTTATCGTGCCGTGGCACGTCCAAGCCGCACCGAATATCTAGCGCGCATCAATAATGAATCGCGGCTGAAATTCGAGATTCAGACCCTGACCCAGGCATTGGAACAGGAAAAGCATAATGCGGCACTGGCGATTGCTCAGGCCCAACAGGCAGTGAAAAACAAAGCCAAAGAAAAAGAACATAAACCAGCGGTACTCGAGAGCGATAGCCTGAGCTTAAACATCCAGTTCTACGATCCAAAACAGTTACTGGATAGCGTGAATAAAACCGTTTCGGTGCCTTATTTCAATCTTTGTCAGATTTTCCTGAATAAAGCCACCGAACTCTGTGTGCAACGCTATAAGTTAAATAGTTCTGATATTTGTACCGTACATAAATTTGATGAAAAAGGTGCCACCATCAGTATCACAGCAGACAAACCGAATGCCCTGGCCTGCCTGACCATGATCAGTGCCGTGTTCCAGCTGCTTTCGGAAGTGCTGTATAGACGCTATCGTGAAGAAAAACGTTTTGTGCTACAAACCCGCAGCGCGATTGCCTCTAAAGTCGAGGAGATGCAGCTCAGCTCGGTACAGGCCGCGGAGCGTCTGACTCAGCATCTGGTCGCGAAAGAAAGTGCCTTACATGTACCGAACACCTTGCTGAAAGATGTGAGTGATCACTTCCAGCTGGTCAGCATGCCGAATCCAACCAATGTCCTGACCCGTCATGCTTTTGTGGTGAATGGCATGGATGCTGAAAGCGCCGAGCTGGCACAGACTTTTAGAACTGAAATTCTAAAATCCAAACAGTCCAAAGCCTCATAAATATCCCTGAATGTTGCAATTAAAAAAGCCGGATCCAACATCCGGCTTTTTTATGGATATAAAACAAATACGCCAGTGTGTCTTGGCCTATCTCTTAAATTTTTAACTGTTTTTGTTCCAGCAGATATTGCTGGGCATTATAAGGCTGAGCCGGATCCTGACAAGGGACTTTATGCCACTGACCCTCGGCATCTAACTCCCATGCATTGTGACAATCTTTTAAATAGCTGATCAGGCCATCTTTATAAATCCGTTTTTTCAGCTCTGGATCCAGCACCGGGAAACAGGTTTCCACCCGGGAAAACAGGTTACGGCCCATCCAGTCGGCACTGGCACAATACAGTTTCTTGGCACCGCCATGTTCAAAATAATAAACCCGGGTATGTTCCAGGAAACGTCCTACGATTGAACGGACCTGGATATTTTCAGACATACCGGTAACTTGTGGAATCAGACAGCAGATTGAACGCACAATCAGGTCAATTTTTACCCCAGCCTGCGAAGCCTGATACAGGGCAGCAATCAATTGCGGTTCGGTAAGTGCATTCACTTTGATGATGATATGCGCGGCTCTGCCGGCCAGGGCAAATGCCTTTTCCTGCTCAATCAGTTTCAGCAGTTCGCTATGCAGGGTAAACGGTGCATGCAGCAAGGCTTTCAGTTTGGCCATTTTGCCCATGCCGGTCAGTTCCTGGAACATGCGATGCACATCTTCACAGATATCCGGCTGTGTGGTCATCAGGCCGTAATCAGTATACATACGGGCATTACCGGCATGATAGTTTCCGGTACCCAAATGCGCATAACGCAGTAATTCCTGATTTTCACGCCGGACAATCAGAATCATTTTGGCATGAGTTTTATAACCCACGATGCCATAGACCACGACCGCGCCGGCTTCTTGCAGAATATTGGCCACCATAATATTAGATTCTTCATCGAAACGCGCCCGCAGTTCAATCACGGCCGTGACTTCCTTGCCATTCCGTGCGGCTTCTGCCAGCACCTGAACAATTTCCGAATCCGGACCACTGCGGTATAGCGTCTGCTTGATCGCCAGCACCGCTGGGTCCTTGGCCGCTTCGCGCAGTAAAGTAATCACCGGCTGGAATGAATCAAAAGGATGATGCAGCAGCACATCCTGTGCTTTTAAAATTTCAAAAATACTTTTCTGTTTACGGAAAATTTTGGGAATCACAGGACTAAAATGCGGATACTTTAATTCCGGACGCTCAAAGCTGGTACTCAGGCGGGACAAATTGATTGGTCCATCAATCCGGTACAGTTCCTGTTCCGTCAGATTAAATTCATCCAGCAAATAGTCGATGATGTTCTGTGGAGAGTCATTTTCAATTTCCAGACGTACTGCACGACCAAAGCGGCGCGAACACAGTTCATCTTTTAAGGCCACTGCCAGATCGTCAACATCTTCCGACAATACCAGATCGGCATTGCGGGTAACCCGAAAGGCATAACATCCGGTCGCTTTCATGCCGGGAAACAAATCACTGATATGCTGCTGGATGATCGCAGTCAGAAAGATCTGGGTGGTATTGTTTCCGGTGACATCTTCCGGAATTTTAATCAGGCACGGTAAGGAACGTGGTGCCGGCACAATCGCCATCTCGATTTCACGGCCAAAGGCATCTTTACCTTCCAAGCTGATAATAAAGTTCAGACTTTTATTCACCAAACGTGGAAAAGGATGTGAAGGATCCAGACTGATCGGGGTCAGTACCGGTTGCACTTCTTTGGCAAAAAAGGCTGCAATCCATGCCTTATGTTTTTCCAGAAGATCCTGATATTGAAGAAACTGAATACCCTGCGCCTGGAGTTCAGGCAGAATTGCATGATTCAGAACCTCATACTGCTTGTTAACTGTGGCATGAATGGACTGGGACAGTTGTTGTAGAACCAGCTCGGTGGGTACAGCATCAGGCGTCCGGGTAGTCGCATTCAGGTCTTGCTGTTTCATCAGCCCGGCAATCCTGATTTCAAAAAACTCATCCAGATTACGGGAAAAAATAATCAGGAAGTTTAAGCGCTCTAAAATCGGTAAATTCGGATCAAGTGCTTGTGCCAAGACACGACGCTGAAATTCAAATAAGGAAAGTTCCCGATTAAAATAGGTCGCTGACGAATGCTGAAATTGTTCCATGCCCTCTCAATGCTGCTGATTACAGTCTGTTGTTTCACATCATTGAGGGGAGATCTTAGGCAGACTTTATGACACTTATGTTACAAAGCTTGATAAATCTATATAGATTAATATTTTAATTTTTAAAATTATAAAAAATCATCCTCTGGTTTGTTGCGCGCTGTCATCAAACTGCAATTAGGTGTCTGTTTTTTCAGTTTTTCTGGCAGCCCAATAAGTGGCTAAAGCTGGCCCTGAAATATTATGCCACAGGCTGAAAATGGCACTTGGTAAAGCGGTAAGTGGTGATGCGGCAAAATGGGTTGCCGCCAAGGCCACACCCAGACCAGAATTCTGCATTCCCACTTCAATGGAGACTGCACGACAGTCTATTTCTGCCAAGTGAAATATACGGCTGGCCCAATAACCCAGTAAATAGCCCATACCATTGTGTAAGGCCACGATCCCTAAAATCATTAAACCGGACTCCAGAATCTGGGTTTTGCTGCCGGCAATAATCGCCGCGACAATTGCCACAATCGCAATCACAGAAATCAACGGCATGACCTGAATATAGGCCGTGACTTTTTGCTTGAGTAGCGCCCGTACGATTAAGCCCAGAATAATCGGGAATAACACCACCTGTAAGATCGACACCAGCATCGACCAGGCATTGATTTCAATCCACTGACTGGCCAACAAGTAGAAAATGGCCGGAGTTAGAATGGGCGCCAGTAACGTAGAAACCGAGGTACAGGCGACCGACAAGGCAGTATTGCCCTTGGCCATATAGGTAATCACATTGGATGCAGTTCCGCCCGGACAGCAACCCACCAAGATTACCCCGATGGCAATCTCTGGTGGCAGCTGGAACAGCTTGCACAGCAAAAAGGCCAAACCCGGCATCACCATAAACTGGGCGACGACGCCAATCGCTACTGCCTTCGGACTTTGCAAGACACTTTTAAAATCTCCGACGGTCATGGTCATGCCCATGCCGAACATGATGATGCCTAACATCCAGGGAATATAAGCTCTTAACCAGACAAAAGCTTCAGGGATCATCAAGGCAATGCCGGAAAAAAGCACCACCCATAAAGCAAAGGTTTTTTGGACAAATTGGCTAAACTGGAGCAAGGCTGACATGGGTTTCATCCAGGTGATATTAAGGGAGAAAAAGCAAGATAAAATAGGCACCCGTTGACGCCTGAATTTTTATATTTAAATATAAATAGGACTTACGCACTATTATTTATAGATTCTCTGTGGTAGCAGATGATTTTTATCGAGAATAAAGTCATCAATGAAGTTTTTGATAACTGGTCTAAATAATTTCTTCTGC